>JAIVWA010000075.1:0-12084 GCA_049190255.1 Gammaproteobacteria bacterium
TAGATCCCTATCTATCCAAGCTTCAGAGAAATCTGAGCGGGCGTTCAACTTTTTTTGTTTGGGTCATTTGAATTTTGGTAATTCGAATTTGTTTCGGATTTCGGATTTCGAGTTTCGGATTTCCGGTTTATCCGGGTTAGGTAAATTATAGTCATAATTTCAGAATGTTACGATTGTTGAAACATGAAGTGTCCAATTATTTTGCAAATATGGGATAAATCCATATTTACAACCACTTAACCAATCAACTAATCAGCGACATCTGTATTTTCAAATGATTAAATATTTAAAGTACGCCGGCGGATCAATTTTAAAAAGACCTATAAAAAAATGACGGAGCGAAGCGATTCCTTCATTCGTCAATAGTCATTCGTCAATAATCATTTTCTTGGTTCCGGCTTGGCCGGGTAAGGACACCTGTTGAATGCCTGATAAAAACCCTGTGGCCATTATCGGAATGGGATGTGTGTTCCCCAAATCTCGGGATCTCAAAGAATACTGGCAATTGCTGTATCACGGTAAAGATGCCATCACTGATATCCCTGAGTCGCACTGGTCACCGTCAGATTATTATGATGCGGATCCTAAGAGCCCGGACCATGTGCATTGCAAACGGGGAGGCTTTCTTCCACCCATTGCGTTTGATCCTTCAGAGTTCGGTATCCTGCCCTCCTCGTTGGAAGCAACCGATACTTCCCAGCTGCTGGGGTTGCTGGCGGCCAAAATGGCTCTTGAGGATTGCGGCTACGGCGAGGATCAAGATTTTAACCGGGATCGGACCTCTGTCATCCTTGGTGTTACCGGGACCCAGGAGCTGGTCATCCCCTTAAGTTCGAGACTCGGCCATCCCAGGTGGAGAAAAGCACTTGAGGATTCGGCCGTTCCTGCGGATAAAACCGAAGAAGTCATCCAACGCATCTCAGATTCCTACATCCCCTGGCAGGAAAATTCCTTTCCGGGCCTTCTTGGCAATGTCGTAGCAGGCAGAATTAGCAATCGCCTGGATTTGAGAGGTACCAACTGTGTCGTGGATGCCGCCTGCGCCAGCTCGATGAGTGCCATCCATCTGGCCATCCTCGAATTGCTCTCCGGCCGCAGCGATATGGTGGTTACCGGCGGTGTGGATACTTTAAACGACATTTTTATGCACATGTGTTTTGCCAAAACCCAGGCCTTGTCTGCCACCGGCGATGCCAGGCCGTTTTCAAAGGATGCCGACGGGACCGTACTTGGCGAAGGCATCGGAATCCTGGTTTTAAAACGCCTTGAAGAGGCTGAAAAGGACGGCAATCGAATTTATGCCGTGATCAGAGGGCTGGGATCATCAAGCGACGGAAAATCGCAGAGTATTTATTCACCGAGCGTGGAAGGCCAGGCCAATGCTTTGAGATCAGCATATCAAAATGCCGGCATTAACCCCGCCAGCGTTGGACTCATAGAAGCCCATGGCACGGGGACCCGGGTGGGTGATAAAGTCGAGTTTGAAGCCCTTAACCAGGTTTTTGGGGAATTCAGTGTAAATGGTCACAAAAGTGCACTGGGATCGGTAAAATCAATGATCGGACATACCAAAGCATCTTCCGGTGCTGCGGGATTGATCAAGACGGCCCTGGGTCTTTATCACAAAGTGCTGCCCATCACGTTGAAGGCCGACACACCGGACCCCGGGTTAAACATTGACAACAGTCATTTTTATCTGAATACAAACACCCGACCCTGGTTTTCAAAAAATGGCCATCCCCGCCGGGCCGGGACTAGTGCCTTTGGTTTTGGCGGCAGTAATTTTCATGTTGTTCTCGAAGAATATCGCCCGCAAAAGACAGAAATATCCTGGGATGGAAGTGTTGAAATCATCGCTATTTCAGCCAGGCAGAAAAGCGAACTGGCCCGAGACGTCAGCCACTATAAAGATGCGGTTGCCAGTGGCCTGTCTAACCGTGAGCTTGGCATCAAAGCAGCTGAATCCAGAAAACGTTTTTCGTCTGCTCATCCCTACCGCCTCCTGCTGGTCAGTGATCAACATACTGAAATATCACATCTTTTCGATCGTGCCCTCCAGGCGCTTGATTCCGCCGACGCTGATCATAATATTCATTTGGAAAACATCTTTATCGGAGGTCCTGCAAAACCCGGTAAACTGGCCTTTGTTTTCCCGGGACAGGGAAGCCAATACCTGAATATGGGACGGGACGTGGTCTGCACCTTCCCCCAGGCCATGAAGATTCTGGAAAGGGCCAACAAAAAATTTAAAGCCGGGCCCCTCCTCAGCGATATGATTTTTCCACGCCCAGCTCCGGCGGAGCAAGACCGGCGGCGGCAGGAAAGCATCTTAAGACGCACTGATATCGCCCAACCGGCCATCGGCGCCATAAGCCTGGCAATGCTAAACGTTCTGAGGTATTTTGAAGTTAGCCCCGCTGCCACCTGCGGACACAGTTTCGGAGAGTTAACGGCCTTATGTGCGGCCGGCTGGATCGACGAAGAAGCCCTGCTGGACCTTTCAATTACGCGAGGTCGTCTCATGGCCGAAGCCGGTGGCAGCCAGGGTCCTCCACAGGGCGCCATGCTGGCCGTTCAGGCGCCCCTGGATGAACTGAAAAATCTGGTCAAAACTTCAAACCGCAAGGTTGTTCTGGCCAACCATAACAGCCCCAGCCAGGGAGTTTTATCCGGACCGACCGCCGCCATTGTTGAAATCGAAAAAAAATGCCGGCAAAAAAAAATTAACGCCATGCGCTTGCCTGTTTCAGCTGCTTTTCACAGCGAACAGGTAAAAAGTGCCGGCCGGCCTTTTCAGCTTGCTCTCGAAAAAATACCGATTACCCCGACCCCCGTTGCTGTTTTTTCAAACACCAGCGCAACGGCATACCCCGCCGAAGCAAATGAAATCCGAACTCTTTTGGGAAACCATTTAACGCGTCCGGTGGACTTTGTCGGTGAGATTGAAAATCTGTATGCTACCGGAATGCGTACGTTTGTAGAAATTGGACCCAAATCGGTTTTGACCGGGCTGATTTCGGACATCCTCAGGGATCGCGATGTCAACGCCTGGGCGCTGGATGCCACAGCGGGCAAAGCATATGGTATTGCCGATCTGGCCAAACTACTGGCTCGCCTTGGATCTTTGGGTTATCCGCTAGCTCTGCCCAAATGGGAAAACACGCGTTCTTCTATCCGGAAATCCCGTATGAATGTTCTTTTAAGCGGCACGAACTACAAAGAACAGAGGACAGAGGCATTGGAATGCGGAATGCGGAATGCGGAATGCGGAAGTGTTAAAGATCGAGGGAAGAGGATAGAGGCATTGGAAGGCGGAAATGTTGAAAGCCACGGACAGACACCGGAAACCGATCATCATCAACGATCCAAACCATCAAAACCATCTCAACGATCGCAACGACCCGAACCATCTCAACGATCCCAACGATCCGAACCATCTAAACGATCGCAACGATCCAGACCATCCAAACGAACAAACGAGAATAACAGCAACATGAGCAAAAATAACCACAAACAATCGGAATTTATCCTGGGTGCTTTGAAAGTGGTTCAGGAAGGCTTGAAGTCGATGCAACACCTTCAATCTCAAACGGCTGCGGCCCACCAGAAATTTTTGGAAACCCAGACCGAAGCCAACCGGTCATTGCAGCAGATGATGCAACATACCCAGCGACTGGCCGAACAATCTCTGGGGATTGATTCAGAGCCGAGACAACCGGCTTCCCCTTTAGCGGTCCCTCTGGAATCGGCTCCGGAGCCCGAAGTGCTTGAAAAAGTTATCATACCGACAACCACCGACTCTTCTGGGGGACAAATTCGCTCGCCATTGCCTGGCACTCCCCTGGATTCGACGCTTTTAGCGGTCGAACAAAAACAGTCTGAAGTGGCCGCTAATGGGTATTCACGGAATTCAGACCGACATGGCGCTGCGCTGGAGAATTTCCAGCCAACCAATCAACTCCGTGAGCATATTGACCCTATTGAGACAACCATGCTGGAGATTGTCAGCCAACTGACCGGTTATCCGGTGGAAATGCTGGGCCTGGACATGGACATCGAATCCGAACTGGGTATCGATTCCATCAAACGGGTGGAAATCCTGTCGACCCTTGAGGAAAAAATGCCCGATCTGCCCACCGTATCACCTGACATGATGGGCAGTTTAAAAACACTGGGACAGATTTCCGAATTTCTTACAAATCCCGCTGACGCCGCCGCCAGCAGTCAAACCGATGGTGGGCTGACAAACATTGCGCCGGCTGTTGCCAAAGACGGGTTAAACATTTCCGATCGCAAAAAATCGCCGCAGCCGGCTCAGGATACGGCTACGGTCCAAAGAAAGGTGGTGACAATCATCGATGCACCGGCCGTTACCGCCTCCCCCATAAAAGTGGGCGCAAACAAAAAAGTGTTTGTGACGGAAGACAACACCGGTCTGTCTGAACAAATTGTTGAAGAACTGACCCGGATCGGCATCGGTACGGTAAGAATCTCTCTGGATATACTGAAACATAAAAAACAGCTGCCCGCAGCAGCCGGGCTGATCATTGTCCAGAATCCCCAATCCAGCCAAACGCATCAGGATTTAAAAGACGCCTTCGTTCTTACCAAATATTTGGCACCCAATCTCATCGATGCTGCCCGTGAGGACGATGCTTTATTTGCCACTGTCACCCGTATTGACGGTGCCTTTGGCTTGACGGGTAAAAAAAATAACCAACCCGCGCAGGGTGGCCTGGCAGGCCTGGCCAAAACAGCCTCCCTAGAATGGCCAAATGTTTGCTGCCATGCCATCGACATCGCCCCGGGCTGGTCCGACAACCATGAAATTGCCGGGGCCGTGGTTAAAGAAGTCTTAACTCCGGGCCCGGTTGAAATTGGGCTCGATTCAGGTCACCGGCGTACGCTGGGCTTGGAATCCAGGCCCTATCCGCAAGGTCAAATCAACCTGGCCGCCGGCGATGTGGTTGTCATCAGCGGTGGCGCCAGAGGCATAACGGCTGCAGCAGCCCTGGCACTGGCCAAAGAAGCCGGCCCCACGCTGGTTCTGTTAGGTCGATCACCGCAACCGGTTGCGGAACCTGAATGGCTGTCGCCTTTAACGGATGAGACCGCAATAAAGAAAGCCATTTTGGATAATGACTACAAGGACCATAAGGCCACGCCGGCCGAAATAGATAAAGCATTTAAAGCCCATATGGCAAATCGTGAAGTTGCCGCCAATCTGGCTGAAATAAAATCAAGCGCAGCAGATGTCGTTTACTACGACGCCGATATTCGTGATTTTGAAACAGTTCAGACCGTTATTAATGACATTCGATCAAAACATGGTTCCATCGCGGCCATCATCCACGGCGCCGGGGTGCTGGAAGATCGCCTGATTATCGATAAAACCCTCGATCAATTTGAACGCGTGTTTGATACCAAAGTCAAAGGTCTTGATAATTTGCTGCAGGCCGTACCAAAAGATCATTTAAAGTATCTGGTTTTATTTTCCTCGGTAGCTGCCCGAATGGGAAACAAGGGACAAGTGGATTATGCCATGGCCAACGAGGTGTTAAACAAGATGGCCCACGCTGAAGCTCGCAAACGACCTGATTGCCGGGTTATTGCGATTAACTGGGGTCCCTGGGATGGAGGCATGGTAAGCCCTGCTTTAAAACGTGAATTTCAACGCAACGGCATCCATCTTATCCCTGTAGCTGAGGGAGTCCAGTGCATGCTTCATGAAATGGCGGCAGGGAAAAGCGAACCTGTGGAAGTCGTCATCGGAGCTGAAATCACCGCCGCAGGCGATCATGTCCGCAGGGAATTAAAGCGGCCGGAACTGGTGGATCCCACACCGGCTGTGAAAAAGCAGCAATTATCGCTTTCTTTTGAACGCGAAGTCGACGTCGCTAATTATCCCATTTTAAACTCCCACATCATTGACGGCAAACCAGTGGTGCCGATGGCCTTGATAACCGAATGGTTTGCTCACGGCGCTCTGCATGAAAATCCCGGCCTGATTCTGCATGGCTTAGATGATATTCGAATTTTAAAAGGAATTCGTCTGGAGACAGGAAAAAAATGGATCCGCATGTTTGCCGGTAAACTCAAAAAGAATGGCGAGTTTTATGAAGTGGCAGTTGAATTGAGAGGCAGCAAAGAGACCGGACAGGATGTGATCCATTCGCGAGCCAGGGCCATTTTAAGTGATCACCTGGTTCCGGCTCCTCCGTATCAATTCTCCAAGGCTATGATTGCCGGGGCTTATACAAAAAATATCCAGGACGTCTATGATGAAATTCTTTTTCACGGCTTGCAGCTTCGCGGAATTCGCAAAATTGTCAGCTGTTCATCCCGCGGAATGGTGGCACATATTTCATCGGCGCCCGAGCCGAGGGAATGGATTTCTTCCCCCTTGAGGGATCGATGGATTGCCGATCCCCTGGTGCTGGATTGTGCTTTCCAGATGGCAATTTTATGGTGTTTTGAAGAAAAAAAAACTGTCTCGCTGCCAAGTTACGCGACCTCATATCGTCAGTATCGGCATCAATTCCCAACTGAGGGTGTGACAGCGGTGCTGGAGGTGAGTGATGTTACCAACCACAAAATGCGGGGAGATTTTACATTTTCTGATTCCAATGGTGAAATTGTGGCACGCCTGACCGGTTATCAAGCGATATTGGATGCATCCCTACGCAAAGCGTTCAAACCGCAATACAAAGCCTCGGCATAGGGCATTGAATATGGGATAGAAGTGGTTACAAAACCCCATTTAACGCCCAAATACGGCGTCGCTCCTCCGGACGAAATGCTCACATGGGACAATGGTTGGCCGGTTGAGCCCGTTGCCCCGTTGGCCGGTAATAATATATTCAGAGGTTTTATCTTGATTACAGTAAACCGGCTAACTGGCAAACCGGCAAACTTACTATACAGCCTTTTCGATACCCCTGTAAATATCTGCCGGTACCCCGCAAAAATCGATGGGTTCAATAGTGGCGACAAAGCTCTTACATGACGGGCAGTATTTTTTGGGTTTACCGCGGCCGCTCCAGAGCAGTTTCATTCTATGGACGGCGCCGCATTTCGGACAGACACATTCGACTGTAAGACCGTCACGCTGATTATTCCCGCCGACAAGGACACAATCTTGTTCATCCGCCAAGCAGTTGCTATTACTGATTGCAGGCATATCCATATCTCTCCTTAAAAGTTAAAAGCCAATTCAACATCGTCTTGCGAGACCTTAAGGAATTGTGTGTAAAGGCCTCTACGCAGCGGTTTTATTACCTCCTTTTCATTTTCTCATATTTTTTAATGAGCTCGTCGATCGCCTCCTCCAGAAGGACGCCAATGGATTTATCCTCATCAACTGCAAGATGTTTCAAAGCTTTAAGGCGCTCGGCATCGATTCTGGTGGAAAATGTCTTTTTATTGCTCATGTAATTAATGTTATAATATTTATTTCTTTAATTCAAGTATTTTTTTTATAAAACTATAAATTTATTTTTAAAAACATTTTTAAAGTATTATTAAAATAAAATAATAATTAAAACAATAATGCTTTGATAAATAAACATTTTTACTGTCAAGCCTATAAATTCTTGACATCGAAAAGACAGTGCTGGTAGATTTGATATACAATTGAACCTGAAACCAAGAACAGATTTGATCCAGTTATAATGAACCTTCAGCAGAGCTTAAAAATCCTGGAGCTTGAAACCACCACTACGCTTCGAGAAGCTAAACGGGCTTATAAGGATTTGGTTCGAGTTTGGCATCCGGACCGTTTCCAGAACATCCCCCGGCTAAAGAAGAAAGCGGATGAGAAATTAATGGAAATTAATCTGGCCTTTAACTATTTGCGTGACTATTTAGAGTCAAGTCCGGATAACAGGTTAACAAGAATAAAGGTCACATTACAGGATGCGCAATCCGGTTTCGATACAAACCGTAAAGCTGGCCATTCGACCGGCTACCGGTCTGAAACGACTTCTCCTGCCATGGCGGGCAGCTGCAAACCCGTCAAAGCTAAAATTTCGGTCGCCGGCTCGGGTGCGGTACCGCAGGCATCTTCCAGCGGCAGATACGTTTTATTTGCATTTCTATGTGTCTTTCTGGTAATTGCGGCTCTGGTTGTTTACTTCTTGTTAAATACGGATAGAATTGCCTCAATGACCAGAGGAATGGCATCTGAAGCCATGGAAAAAATCGTGCACCATCTGGAAAAAAAAGAAAAAATTCCCCCCAATGACCCCCCTGTTCAAAGTATCCTTCAACGATTAAACAGGGAAACAAAAGTTGGAGAAAATAAAATCCAATTTGAAATCTTCCTCAATAGTGGAAGTATTATTATGACCGAGGCCTGGTGGGAGGAAAACAATATGATTATGTATAAGGTAGACGGTGGATCGATTGGAATTGAAAAAAGCAGAGTAAAAAAAATTGTTAGCCGATGACACAAGAAAACCGCTTTGATGCTATCGTAATTGGAGCCGGACCTGCAGGATCAACCGCAGCCTATCTTCTGGCAAAAAAGGGGTTCAAGGTTCTCATTCTGGACAAGAAGCCCTTTCCTCGCGACAAGCTTTGTGGAGGACTTTTAACCTGGAAAACAGTCAAAGTGCTGGAAAGTATTTTTCAAACATCCACAGATTTTCTGAAATCAAACCAGATCATCTTAAACCAAAGTTTAAACTATGAGGTAAGTCATGCCAACGGCGCTTCCATCAGAGGTCGACTGGAACATCCCTTTTACTTTGTCGAACGAAGCGCATACGATTTTTTCTGGTTAAAAATGGCCCGACAGGCAGGTGCCGTATTCCGGTCTGGTGAAAAAGTCACCTCCCTTGATCCAGGTAATAATCAAATTGTAACCAGCAAAGGCAATCAATTCTCCGGAAGTCTGGTCCTCGTTGCTGACGGTGCACTGAGCAGAATCAGAAGATGGTTATCGGCTAAAGGATTCATAAACCAAAAAAGCCATTCCGGTCTGGCCACCGCCCTGGAAGTTTTTGTTACCCATCAACAAGCGCCATCGCTGCCTGACTATCCGATTATACATTTCGGCCACATCCCCTGGGGATATGCCTGGTGTTTTCCCAGAGAAAACTTATGGCTACTCGGGATCTGCGGACTAAATGTTAAGGCCGGCCAATTGCTCAAAAATGCTTTTAAGCAGTTCTTAAAAAAAATATCAGTCCCTATCGAGCATCTGTCAACTGCCAAAAGCTGCGCCCTTCCCTACGGCAATTTTCTTAACCAACCCGGATACAAGAATATATTGCTGCTGGGCGACGCCTGCGGCCTGGCCGATCCATTACTGGGTGAGGGAATTTACTATGCCCACAAAAGCGCACAGCTGGCAGCCATGGCTGCCGTACAGTCATTCGGCAATCCAAATAAGGCCCTCAATTTATACAAACAATATATAGACGACAACATCCTTACGGAACTCAGGTATATTAGAGCCGGCCGCCAAATAATTTTTTCGCTTCCGGGAGTCTGGCCCTTTAGGGCTGTTTCTTCTCTGCTCAGAACCATTCCGCGAATATGCGAAGAAACCATCCAGGGCCAGCGGTCTTTTAGATGGTTTCGACCGGTCGTCAAAAACAACCGTTAGTCATATTCCTCTACAGTAAAGATCCGGGTCCAGAGGACCCGGCTTTGTCGAGCCCCCTGAAAGGGGGTTAAGTACCGAATATTTTTGAGACAGGTTGGCCGGTTTGGCCGGTTATTGGAGGACATAAATAGCTAATTCACCTAGACTAGACTTAATAATTATTTCACGCATGGTTTTCTTTTAGCTTGGATGTGACAGTTTTACGCTTTAGCGTGGCCTACGGAAACAGACGAACGGGCAAAACCGGACAACCGGCTCAACCTCTCTCGATTAATCTCTTATGGCATAGCCAAATGACTCTGACCCCGCCCAGAGGCCTGGGTTTTCCAAGATTAAATAAAAGCGGGGTGAAAAAATCTGATTTTCACCCCGCTTTTGGATTATCAACTTAAAAAAATTTTGGAATTTATTTGAAATTTGGTGCTTGGATTTTGATTTTTTGGCCGTAAAAAACAGACAGATAATTTCTAAGATACTAAAGCTTATTATACGCTTCTTTAGGGCGGGCGCAAATTTACTTTATAGGCCTATCCGCCGACATAAATACCACGGCCTGACTTTTTGATTTTGCCTTCTTTCGACGCTCTGAAAATAATATTGCGAACTTTTTTATCGTCAAAGCCTGTTTTTTTCTTCAGGGTTGGAACGTCAACACCTTTTTTTGATCTCTTAATAATTTTTAAAATCTTATCGGTTGCTGTTGCCTGTGGTGCTTTTTTTCTAGCAACGGCCTTTTTGGCCGGGGCTTTCTTGGCTGAGGCCTTTTTGACCGGGGCTTTCTTGGCTGATGCCTTTTTGACCGGGGCTTTCTTGGCTGATGCCTTTTTGGCCGGGGCTTTCTTGGCCAGCGTTTTTTTAACGGCTTTGGCTTTCTTGACCACTTTCTTTTTTATACCCTTTATAACCTTTTTTGCTTTCGGCATCGACACATGAGCCTTTAATAACTTTTCCAACTTTTTTTCTAGCGCTTTAATATCTCTTTTCACTGCCTGCAAATCTTTTTTTAAAATAGCCATTTCCTACTCCTCCTTGAAGTTTTTGTAATTGAATTCACCTAAAGTCATATATCCTATCTAAAAGCTATCATAGCATATATAGATAAACGAAAATACTATATAGATAACTTATATCTAAAGAAGTACTTTTGTCAAGAGATAACGCAAAAAACCTAAAAGAATTTAGTAGATTAGACAAAATTCCAATTATTTTGTCCCGGTTGCAAACAAAATCAACTTCACTGCCGAAGAAAAATTGGTTTTGATGTTAAAGCAAATTATTCGATTTGCCTCGCACCGGTTTCAAGGCATTGCGGGCAGGTCGAACGTCCAACACCCGCCTGCCATGCATAGTGTGTTGAGTTAGCGTAATCATTGAGTTATGAATTACAATTATTAAATTTGCCTCGCACCAGTTTAAAGGCATTGCGGGCAGGTCGAACGTCGAATATTGATGACGCTACGCTTTATCTATTTTAAAACAAGCGAATCACGCTGAAGACGTGATCTAAAGACCGTAGCCTGCGACGATCTCCCTTCGGCAAGCTCAGGGCTTGAGCCTGTCGAAAGCAGCCAAATCGAATTTCGAAGGGTAGATTCGCTCGTGCAGCGCTTCCAGCCCGTAGGCTTCCCGTAGGCTTACAGGCCGGAGGCGCAGGCGCTTGCGCCGCGTGTTGCTCAGTTTTTTTAAATCGACAGAATTCATAATGTAGTAGAAGCTGTTTCTGAAGCCGACGGACGGCCCTCAATGCTTCAAGCGGTTCATCCTTTTTGTCATTATATTGAACGATAACTTCCGGCATACCACCTGTGATAAAATATACCTTTAGTAAATCAAATAGATGCTTATGATACATCTCATTGGTCTTGTTCCCTTTAAAGCTTTTCAGGAATGACAGGGCCATATCTTCGCCTGTACCCAAAAGGAATTCTTCAAAGTTCATCGGATACATATGAAAAATATCAACTTTCCCGACAGGAAACGGCTCATTGGCGTGTGCAACTCCCAGATTGGAGCCGGCGGCAACAACTGCAAGTTCGCGCATCTGCTGGTTAAAATACTTTAACGCCGTTATCGCCCTGGGGATCGATTGGATTTCATCAAGGATAAGGATGTCTTCGCTAATATTAAATGGCTTTCCAGAGATAAAACTCAGTTGATTTAACAATTGCCTGGGCTTTAATGAAGAATCTGTAAAAATTGGGGACAGATCGGCTTTTAATTCCTCAAGGTCAAAATAATGTGACGTATTAAACCGGTTCTCACCGAAATTTTCGAGCACATATGTTTTTCCTACCTGTCTAGCCCCCTGCAAGAGAAGCGGCTTTCGATTTTCTCTCTTTTGCCATTGAATTAGTTTTTTTTCAATTCGTCTTTTCATCATAATTAGCGCCTCATTTTCCGTTACATATACCAGAAAGAAGATAACTAAGCAATGATAATATTAATATTCATGGAAATATTAACTATGAATATAT
>JAIVWA010000076.1:0-12002 GCA_049190255.1 Gammaproteobacteria bacterium
AAGGACAAAAAAACGGATCATTCACGTTGGGGTCATGGTAGTTTTGCTTGGTCTCGGTGTAGCGGGCTTTCTGGCCCTGACGGCCAGCAAACCGCAACTTAAACGAACCAAGCCGCCGATTCCCATGCCCATGGTGCGGGTATCCCAAATTAAAACCGGTCCCCAGTCGGTTACCGTTCGGGGCGAGGGTACGGTAAGACCCTTGCGCGAAATTCAGCTGGTGCCCCAGGTCAATGGTAAAGTGATATTTGTTTCGCCGGTTCTGGTGGACGGCGGTGAGTTTAAAAAAGATGATATTTTGTTGCGCATCGACCCGTTGGATTATCAGCTGGCCGTTACCCTGGCCCGGGCCCGGGTCAAGGATTCGGAAAGCCGTTTGCGAGTCGCTGAAGAAGAGGCGGCGGCCGCCAAAGAAGAGTGGCGCTTGCTTTATCAGGACAAGGGCGCAGCTGCCGAAGACCCGCCGGCGCTGGTGGCCAAAGAGCCCCAGCTGGCGGCCGCCAAAGCGAAGCTGGCTGCTGACAGAGCCGATCTTCAAAAAGCGCGGCTGAACCTTGAACGAACCGGGTTGAAGGCGCCCTTTAACGGCCGGGTGAGTGACGAAAGTGTTGATATCGGCCAATATGTTTCCAGCGCCAAGCCTCTGGCAACCCTCTTTTCCACCGACGCAGCCCAGATTGTCGTGCCCTTCGACGACGAATCCCTGTTCTGGTTTCATGTACCCGGATTTACGCCGGGAAACGGTCCGGGTTCACCGGTTAAGGTCCTGGCCCGCATCGCCGGCCGGGAATTGACCTGGTCGGGCAAGGTGGTTCGGGCCGAGGGCAAGCTAGATGAGCGCACCCGCATGGTCAACGTGGTGGTTTACGTGGAAAAACCTTACGCCCGCAAACCGCCCCTGGTGGCAGGATTATTCGTGACCGTCGAAATTCAGGGCCGCACGCTTGAGAATGCCGCTGTTATACCCCGCGCAGCCCTGAGAGCCAACAACACGGTCTGGGTGGTAGATGGAAACGGGCAGCTGGTATTTCGCAGGGTAGACGTCGCCCGACTGGGAACCCACCAGGCCATTTTACGTTCAGGGCTCGAGGACGGTGAGCGGGTGGTGACTTCCGGCCTTAAAGTTGTTACCGATGGAATGAGGGTCCGTGTTATGCCGTCCGACAAGGAAAATAAATCATGAAAAGCGCTGTCTCCTGGTTTGCTGAAAATCATGTGGCCGCCAATCTGTTGATGATCTTTTTGCTGGTAGCCGGAATCTTCACGGGATTGACCATGAAAATAGAGGTCTTTCCCGAGACGGATTTGGACATCATCTCAATTTCGACCGTCTATTCCGGTGCGTCGCCTTCCGAGGTTGAGGAAGCTCTTTTGCGCCAGATCGAGGAAAACGTGGCCGGTTTGGCAGGGATCGAACGCATCGATTCGGTCGCCCGTGAAGGTGTCGGCCAGGTCACCATTGAGGTTATGAAGGACTGGGATGTCAAAAAACTGCTGGACGACGTCAAGTCGGAGGTCGATCGCATTACGACCCTGCCGGATGAGGCCGAGAAACCCGTAGTGCGGTCGCTCACCCGTCGCAGTCGCGTGATCAATGTGGCGGTCTTCGGTGAGGCCGATGAAGCCGTCATCAAACATCTGGCAGATAACATCAAAGATGAGATGACCAACCTGCCCGGAATCACCCTGGCCGAATTATACGGGATGCGCGCCGTTGAAGTTGCCATCGAAATTTCGGAAAAAACACTGCGCCGTTACGGGTTGACGCTGGGACAGGTTGCCGAGGCCGTTAGAAAAGGCAGCCTGGATCTGCCGGCCGGAAGAATCAAAACCAGCGGGGGCGAGATCCTTATCCGCACCAAAGGGCGTCGTTACTACGCCGACGATTACCGCGATCTAGCGGTGCTGACTTATGCCGATGGCCGGAAGGTGACCCTGGGGCAAATCGCAACACTCAAGGACGGTTTTGAAGACGTGGATTTGAGTGCCCGATTTCAGGGCAAGCCCGCCGCCATGATCCAGATCTACCGTGTGGCGGATCAAAGCGCCCTGAAAGTGGCCCAGACCGTCAAAGATTATCTGGAAGAGATCAGACCCGGACTGCCGGCCGGGATCGATGTTGCTTTTTATTCCGATCGATCCGAAATTTTAAAAAGCCGCCTGAATCTGCTGCTGAGAAACATGGCCATTGGTCTGATACTGGTCAGCATATTGCTGGGATTTTTCATGAATCTGCGCCTGGCTTTCTGGGTGACCCTGGGGATACCGATCTCTTTTGCAGCGGCCTTGATGGTATTGCCCCAAATGGATGTTTCCATCAACATGATATCTTTGTTCGCCTTTATCATGGTGCTGGGCATCGTGGTGGATGATGCCATTATTATCGGAGAGAACATCTACCGCAAGCAGGAAGAGGGCCATGGCTCCCTTAAGGCCGCGGTGGAGGGTGCGCTGGAAGTCGGCCACCCGGTGATATTTTCCGTTCTGACAACCATGGTGGCTTTCTGGCCGCTGATGATGGCGGCCGGCACCATGGGCAAAATTATGCGCAACATACCGATCGTGGTCATCCTGGTGCTGGCGGGCTCCCTGGTGGAATCCCTGTTTATCCTGCCGGCACATCTGGAGCGCAGTGCCGCCAAAACGGCGGCCAGAAGATCGGGCCCTTTGAAAGAAAAGCGCTCGGCCCGCTGGCTGAAATCGATCATCCAGGGACCTTACGCCCGCCTGGTTAACTTTTGTGTCAGCTGGCGCTATGCGACGCTGACCCTGGGCCTTGTTTTGTTATTGCTCTGCTTCGGGGTCTGGCAAGCCGGCTGGATCAAATTCGTTTTCTTTCCCCGGGTGGAAGGCAATACCATGCGCTGCTACGTAACGATGCCCGTCGGTACGCCGGTGGAACGCACCCAAGAGGTCATCGGCAAAATTGAGCAGGCGGCGCTCGAGGCGGTCAAGGAGGCTGACAGCCGGCGTCCCGAGGGCTCACCATCCCTTATGGAATACTCGATGCTGCTGATCGGCGCCCATTCGGGCAGAGGTGCAACCCGGGGTACCGGCGGTCATTTGGCCCAAATCTGGGTGAATCTGGTTGAAAGTGAGGCACGAGAGATCAGTACGGCTGCGCTCACCCGGGAATGGCGCAAAAAGGTCGGCAACATCCCCGATGCGGAATCCATTACCTTTCGCAGTGAAATTCACGGTGCCGGAAATCCGGTCGAAATTCATCTGTCCCTAGACGACAATGATCAACTGATCGCTGCGGCCGAGGATTTAAAACTGGAGCTGCAGCGGTATCCCGGCGTCTTTGACATCAGCGACAGCTTTCTACCCGGGAAAAAAGAAATCCAGCTGAAGCTTAAACCGTCCGCCCGCAGCCTGGGGCTGACGCTGGATGATCTCGCCCGGCAGGTGCGGCACGCGTTTTACGGCGCCGAAGCCTTACGGCTGCAACGCGGCAAGGATGAACTGAAAGTCATGGTGCGCTATCCTGAAAAAGAGCGTAAATCCATCGGGAACATCGAAGACATGCGCATCCGGACATCTTCCGGGGATGAGGTGCCCTTTAGCCAGGTGGCCCAGGTTAAGATTGAGCAGGGCTATGCCACCATCGAGCGGGCCCAGCGTCTGCGGGTCATCAAAGTCACAGCCGATGTGGAGGCATCGGTTATTAACGCCAACGAGGTGCGAATCGCACTCAAAGATAACTTTCTGCCCCGGCTTAAAAATATTTATCCAGGTTTGCGGTACACCATTGAGGGCGAAGGCAAAGAGCAGGCGGAATCCCTCGGTGATGTCAAGGCCGGCTTTGCGATTGCCCTTTTCGGCATCTATGCCCTGCTGGCCATCCCCTTCAAGTCCTTCAGTCAGCCTTTTATTGTCATGGCCGCTATTCCGTTCGGTATTGTCGGGGCGGTGATCGGTCATTTGATTATGGGATTTGACATCAGCCTGTTGAGCCTTTTTGGAATAGTCGGCCTGGCCGGGGTGGTGGTCAACGACTCCCTGGTTCTGGTTTATGCCGCCAATCGCATGCGCAGCCAGGGTGATACCGCCCGCGGTGCCGTAACCAAGGCTGGTGGTTTACGCTTTCGACCCATTCTGCTGACCTCGTTGACGACCTTTGCCGGCCTCAGCCCTATGCTGCTTGAACGCAGTGTACAGGCCCAGTTTCTAATTCCCATGGCCATCAGTCTGGCTTTTGGGGTCCTGTTCGGCACGTTTGTGACCTTGTTGCTGGTCCCCTGCGGATATATGATTCTTGATGATATTGAAAAGTTTATGTCCGGCCTGCGCACCCGATTTATTTCCGATGAGGTGAGATAAAAAATGTGGAGTGCTGGAGTAATGGAGTACTGGAGTCAGAGGATTTCAGATTTCGGATGGGAGCAATTGAATCAGAATTAATCAAAAGAATTCCTCGATGCTCTGCATCGGGGTTAAATAAAAATGCCTTTTGATACTTCGTAGCTCTGCTGCGGGGTAGTTCATTTCATAATAAAAATCCACAATCCCAAATCCCAAATCCGCAATCGAATTACTCCAATACTCCAACACTCCAGTACTCCAAATTTGATATACTGCTGGATTGTAATAATTCCGCTGGGTGACAATATCAGAAAGAGATTGGATAGAGGGCTCACGCTGGTTTGACCCGGGTTTCCCCGGCGGCTATTTGGGGGCCAATGCGCCAGGTGATCAGGGGTGAAAGCGTATACAGGAACCCATAAACTAAGCACACGTGCCCGAAGTAAGGCGTGAACACAGATAGGGGCAGCAGCAGCGTCAGACGTGCAAACCAGGGGTGTCGGCTCATATAGCGGCCCAGGTGAAGATACCGGATGGGATAAAGGTTCATTAGAAGCGCGGTAAATATCATGATCCCGCAACTGAAAATCCCCCAGAACTGAGCCCACTGCGAGCCCTCATTGACCGTCTGGGCAAAAATAATCAATGGGGCCATGCACAGCAGGGCGGCGGCCGGCGTCGGCATGCCTTTAAAAAATCCCGGAATAGGGTTTTTGTCTAACGTAAAATATATCAACCGCCCGATGCCGAGTGCAGCATAGCCCCAGGCTATCCAACCGATGGGCATCTGCCGGATAACCGGATTGGAAAAAGCGGTCAGCGTGATATAAAAAATCCAGGCCGGCGCAATACAAAAACTGACCGCATCGGAAATGTCATCCAGGACTCCCCCCAGACTGATACGGTGAGTATTCGTTTTTTCCGTTGGCAGCGGTTCAGTCAGGCCCAGTTTGCGCGCCAGGGCCCCATCGAGCATGTCAAACGCGGCAGCACCGATTAGAAAAAGATAAGCTTCCCGAATACGACCCTGATAGGCGAAAAATACCGCCAGCAATCCCATCATGGCGTTCATGACCGTCAGGGCGTTAGGAAAGAAGGCCAGGATACGGCGCCGCAGCCGTTCGTTTCCCAGACAGAGTTCATCCAGGCATAAGGTGCCGTATTTGCGGCAGTACATGGCAATGGAACCCAGGTTGATCACCAGAAATATAATCTCAATGAAAAACAACCCCCGCAAAGGCAGATTTCCGAACCAGGAAATTGATGAATAAATCCGGGTCGCGGGGCCCTCGGGGACATAGAAGGCATAGGCGTAAAGAAGCGCCCCCACAGGGGCGGCGACGATGGTTCTCAGCCGGGCGAATTCACTGTATTCGGGGTCCTGTTCGTTGCGGATGGCAAATCCACGCATAAAATGGGCAAAGTTGTCGCGGACCAGCACGGTTACCGTTAACAGCAGCACCAGAATTGCATGCAGCAACTCCGCTCGGTTGGGGTCAGGTGTAATAATATGAATGCGCCACATGGTACCAACGGCCACCAGCGGAAATATAATTGAATAAACGACCTTATCCATGATGCGGTCGGCCAGTTGGGCCATAACGGGATGGGGATGGTAGCGGGCAGCAAACCAACCGTCAACCAGATCAAAGGTCATCGAGATAAACAGGAAGACTACCCCCAGGATGTATAAAACGGGGCTGTGGGTCCACATAACAGCGATGGCACAAATCATCCCGCCAAACACTAAAGGCGGGCGTCCATACACCAGCAGGGTTGTCAGTTTTTTGGGTATGTATTGCGTTCCGGTCATGATTTATTATGCTCGGGGCAACCACAACCCGCATCCGTTTTGCATAAAAATGTGATTTATGCGATAGGGACCGGATTTGCATTCTCCAATTAATGATAAATTTGAGCGAAGGTGCGATAATCGGAGCGATCAGCGGTTATGGAAAACCAATCATAATGAAAATCCAGGTCGGTGTCAAGAAAAGGACTCATTTGCCGGTTGCTGATCTTTCATGCTGAAAATACCAGGCGTTTATAATAAAGACGGAGCGACCTGTCGGGTCGTAGCCGAAGGCGAAGCCTGAAGCGACACCATAATTTTAGGCATTTTAGTGCACTTTAGGCACTTTCCGGGTTATCCGGGTTAAGGCTTTACTTTGACGTTACCCTGAACCGCGCGGGATAATTTTTTGCTTTCCGGGTAGCTTTTTGATAAGGCTTATCAAATTTTTACCATTACGCGATTAAAATCAATCTGCGGCCTGAGGATTCATGTCTAAATCGATATACAAAAAAATCGGAATTGCCTCCCTTATCATGATGGCGTCGGTTTTTTTAAGCCGCGTAATCGGCCTTTTCAGGGAAGTGGTCATCGCCTACATCGGCGGCGCCGGTGCGGCCGTCGATGCCTATCAGGTGGCCTTTGTCATCCCGGAATATTTAAATCACATCGTTGCCAGCGGTTTTATGTCGGTTACCTTTATCCCCATTTTTTCCCGCTATCTGACCCTGAACCGGGAAGATGAAGGCTGGAAGGTATTTTCAATCATTTTAAACTGTTTTGGGTGCTTTCTGGTGATTTTGATCCTGATCTCCATGGCGCTTGCCCCTCAATTAATTGCATTGATCGCCCCGGGACTTGAAAATCCGAGGACGATCGCCAGTGCCGTCAGGATGACACGAATTATCTTACCGGCCCAATTTTTCTTTTTTGCGGGCGGCCTTTTAATGGCGGTCCAGTTTTCCAAAGAACGCTTTTTTATCCCGGCCCTGGCGCCGTTGCTCTATAACACAGGAATTATTGCCGGTGGCCTGATATTAGGGCCCTGGCTTGGCATGGAGGGATTTGCCTGGGGGGTCTTGATTGGCGCGTTTGCCGGAAATCTATTCGTGCAGTTTTTTGGTGCCAGGAAAGCCGGGCTTAACTATATGCCGATTTTTGACCTGCGGAATCCGGACCTGAAAAAATATGTACTCCTGACCCTGCCCCTGATGATCGGTTTGACCATGACCTTTTCGACCGAGTTTTTTTTCCGGTTGTTTGGTTCCTATTTAGCCGAGGGCAGCATAGCGATCCTGAATTTCGGGTTGCGGATCATGCTTATCCTGGTGGGGGTATTTGGTCAGGCGGTGGGTGTCGCATCATTTCCCTATATGGCCAGATTGGTGGCGGAAAAGAAAATGGATGAAATGAACCGGCTGATGAACAGCACCCTGCGGTATCTGGCGCTGGTCATCCCGTTTTCGGTGTTGATCATGGTGCTCCGATCGGAAGTGGTCCGGTTGCTTTTTCAACGGGGCAGATTCGACGCCGCTGCTACGGCTATGACGGCAGATGTACTGATTTATTTTATGGTCGGCGCTTTCGCCTTTGCAGCCTATACAATTGTAATTCGGGGATATTTTGCTTCGCAAGATACACTTTTCCCCGCCCTCTATGGCACGGTCACCGTCTTGCTCAGTGTTCCTATTTATCTTATTGGTATGAATTTGTTAAACGTCAGGGGCGTGGCGTTGGCGGTCTCGCTGTCCGGCATTTTTCAAGTGACCGTTTTATATGCGCTCTGGAATAAACGCAGCCATAATCCGGAAAGCCGCGGAGTATATGCATTTTATATAAAGATCATGTGCTTTGCGGCGGTGATGGGAATTTTTCTGGAATGGTTTAAATCAGTGGCACTATCCAGATTGGATTCCACGACATTTTCCGGAAGCCTGATGGTGTGTATTGTGACAAGTGCAGTATTTGTTTGCATTTTACTGTTGGCGGGCTATGGCCTGAAAATCCAGGAGATCACAACCCTCGTAAGGCGCGTGATCGATAAAATGAAATCGTTGAACAAATGATTTTGGAGTTATTAGTTATTTGTTATTCGTTAATAGTTTAAAAGGAATTAAATCTATTTTTATTTCACACCCATTGCCAAGATAATGAGATGATGACCTCATCCAAATTCTAATAACTAATAACAATTAACCAATAACGTCTGATTGAGCGTTTCTCGCTCAATCAGAGCGCTACCATCTAATCAGCGCGCTGCCCCAGGTCAATCCACCGCCGAATACCGGCATACAGATCAGATTATCGGCCTGAATACTTCCGTCGCGAACGGCTTCATCCAGTGATATCGCACAGGAGGCCGAGGATATATTGCCGTATTTTTGAAGGGTTAAATAGAATTTTTCAAAGGGAATTTTCAGTGTTTTGGCGATGTGTTGAAACATGCGAATGTTGGCCTGGTGAGGTATGAACCAATGGATATCTGCAATGTCCACGTGGTTATATTCGGTCGCCTCCTTGATGCCGTCCATAAACCCCCGGACCGCAACTCGGAAACTGAGATTGGCTTCAATCATGTTCAGGTAGTGTAACCCCTGGTCCACACTTTCATGGGATATCGGTGTGGTTTTCGAGCCGCCTCCCGGCAATAAAAGGTCCCGGCCCTTGGCGCCGTCGGTATGCAGGTGGGTTGACAGCAGCTCATGGCCCTCGGTACCGAGTGTTAACAGGGCGGCACCGGCACCGTCCCCCCAGAGAATGCAGGTGGTGCGATCCTTCCAGTTAAGGGTGCGGGACATGACTTCCGAGGCTACCACCAAAACGTTTTTAAAGGTTTTATTCTTTAGATATTGCTCGGCAATATTTAAAGCGAAAATAAACCCTGAACAGGCGGCAGTTACATCAAAGGTCACCGCCCGGGGCGCATCCAGTTTGGCCTGAAGCCAGTTGGCCGCCGAAGGACAGCAGGTATCCGGTGTGATTGTGGCCACGATGATCAGATCAATATCATTCACATGCATACCGGCCATCTCCAGGGCCCTAAGACTGGCCTCGAAGCCCAGATCGGAGGTGGTCACGCCTTCACCGGCGATCCTTCTTTCGCTGACACCGGTGCGCTGAACGATCCAATCATGGGTGGTGTCCAGGCCACTTTTTTCCAGATCATAATTGGTTAAAACGGTTGGCGGCAAATATGAACCCGTGCCCAGGATTCTGATTGGCTCCATTTTCAAGCATCTCCGTTTCTATTCAGATTGAACAAACATCTCGGAATTTCTTTTATCAATTTTATGTTCAGGCTGGCAAGGGGCTTTTAAAGGTATCACTATTTTTTCTTCTTTGCGCCTCCGGAAAATACGGGTTGTATAATGGTAATCGGAAGCTTCAGGGTTCTTTCCAGGATGCCCAGCACTCCGGAGCCCACTGCCATGGGCGGCAGGGGTATTATATGGGGATCTTTTAAATCACCTTTGGCTTTAAAAGGGATGGAAATAAGCTTGCCGCCGAGAATATGACCGACCAGAGGGATAAAATCCACGATGCGATCCACGGTTTTAAAGGGAGCCACCAAAATGGTAAGATCCATCTTCTTCTCGGCAAAATCGATGTTCCCCTCACAGGCGATTCCCATTGATACGCCATCAATGGAGCACTCCTGAAAGATGAGCTTGCCGCCTTTGATTTGTGCATGGGCCGTCATACTGCGGTAAGCAAATCCCTTACCGGTGAGATCCGGGACTTCTCCCCGATAAATTTCGGTAACATTCAGAATCGCGAGGATCTTTGCCAGAAGACCGAACCGATAAATTCGACCTTCTTTTGCAGTAAAGGCTAAATTTCCCGCCAGGGATTGAACGAAGGCTTCCGGTTTGCTTTTGGACAGGAGTTCACCGCTGAGATTGAATGTGCCTGTCGCCATCTCTTTTTGCCCGGTGACGCAGGCAACGGCAGGTGCCAGTTTTTGATCCGTGGCGGCAGGCACCAGATATATTTCCAGTGTCTGCCCGTAAACATTCAAAAGACCGCGAAAGTTTATGCTGCACACGGCGGCCTGCTCGATGGCAATGCTTACCTTATCCGGTTTAAAAGAAATCTGAGCTTCCAGCGGTTGCACGGAATAGGAGTCATAATTGAATTTTTCTGTATAGACTTTAAGGGTTCCCAGCACCTGTCTATCCGGGGACGGGCTTTCCGGGTCTGCCTTTTTTTGCTGGATATAATCCAAAATGCTTTTTATCTGAACCCAGTCAATTCCGTCGGCGGATATTTTTGAGTCCAGCAGGATATCATTTTCTGCTATTGTCATATCTCCGGTAAGGGTCAGGTGGTTGTTGCCCCAGGTCAGATTCGTATTTTTAATGTTAACCTTTTTTCGGGGTCCATCATCGGATACTTCAGAGGTCAGATCGAATGCCCCGTGGGTTACCGTCACGGGCTCCGTGAAGGCATCCGCGTTGAGAACGAGGTTTTGCATGTCACCGTTCACCTGATAATACCATTGGCTGGGCTGATGGATCGGGCCCTTTAGATTCAGATTGTGCAGGGCCAGAATGCCTGCAATGGGTCTAATATCTCTGGCGGCAGACCGAAAATTTTTAAATGATGACAGCCAGGGATGGATTTCGGCTGCAATCAGTTTCACTGATTTGGACTGTATCTCAAAAGAGGGCCGTTGGCCCAGGTCAAAACCGGCCGATAATTGAGAGAGGGTCGATTTTCCCAGCGAGGCATCGATATCTGTTAAGGTAAACTTTGTCTGATTCCAGGAGATTTGCCCCTTGTCGATTCGTAGCGGACCCGGCAATCGTCTGGAGGTTATGGCCAGTTGTTTAACGTCGGATGAAAAAGACAGCTTTCCGGCGGTTGGTTCCGAAAAGGGCAGGCGAATCGCCAGGCTGTTAAATGCCATTTGACCGCTCAAGGGCTTAAACGGGTCGAGAGCGTCTGCAATATTTGTAAAAGAAAAAATAATAGGATTTATATCATCCAGGTATACGCTTGCCGGGCCTGACCGGGCTGAAAATATCGGTGTTTGAGCCCAGTTTACATCACCTGAAATCTGCATTGCCGAAGACCGTCCGTAGGTAGCATTCAGATCATTAAATGCGATTCGGGTTCCCTGCCAGGAAAATTGACCTTTAGATACCTGCAAGGGCTCGGTCAGCTTTTCGGAGGTTACGATAAGCCTGTTGACAGCACCGCGGGTTTTAAAGTGCCAGTCTTGCGGACTGAAGAGCGGGCCTTTGATAGTTAAATTTTCAACGGAGGCATCACCCTCCAGGGAACGAATATATCCCAATTTTTTTTTGAACGTTTCCAGGGACAGCAGCCACGAATAAAGTTCATTGAGGTCGAATGATCCCGATTTGGTTTTAAAGTCGAGACTTGGGGTCCCGGACCAGTCGATGGCGGAAGAAAACTGCCCCAGGGAGGAGTTGCCGATACGGGCATTAAATTTATCAATCGTGATGCGGTTGCCGTCATAGATAAAGTGGCCGCCTTTCAGACTAATAGGAAAGGGAATCCGGTCGTAATGGGCGCTTAAGTCAGCTTTTGAGACTTCCACGGTGACACCCAGGTTTTCCAATTCGTCACCCAGTATCAATATCCCACTGGCAGAACCTTTGACCTCTTTAATTTTGGCAAGTTCATTGTTAAAATCCGTGTCATCAACGATGCGATTCAAAACAGGTGGAAGCTCTGCAAGATCGGCATTGACATCGATCTTGAGTTTGAAAGGCGCAATAGCATCATTCAGGCCCAGTTGCAACGTGCCGTTTTGCCCGTGCGTTTTTCCCATTCGTGCCTGAAGATTGGTGCCATTTAAAATTCCTCCCGATATAAGGGCATCGCCGTAGACATCTTCCAGGTCCAGTTCAACTCCCGGAATGTAAATCTTGCCCCG
>JAIVWA010000077.1:0-1529 GCA_049190255.1 Gammaproteobacteria bacterium
CGATGTTGGACGTTCGATGTTCGATGTTCGACGTTCATTTTTTTAATTAGTCATGTGAAACTATAAAGTTTCTTCTACGATCAGACTGGACGCTCGCGGCCAGAGGCGGCGTTTATATGAAACTCCGCCTGGTCGGCTTCCTGCTCGTAGAGCCTACAGCTCGGAGAGAACAGTGAAAACTATCCATTGGAAGAAGCTTGGGTCTTAATCCCGTCCGCCGCCGAAGATTCTCAGCAGCATCAGGAAGAGATTGATAAAGTCCAGGTATAATTTCAGGGCACCCAAAATAGCACCTTTTCTGACCACCCCGGCTTCGAGACCGTCGGGCTGGTTGAGGGCCATGGTTTTAAGGTGCTGGGTATCATAGGCTGTCAGGCCCACAAAAACGATGACGCCGATGTAGCTGATAATCATGCTCATCGCCGAACTGCGGAAAAACATGTTTACCACAGAGGCAATAATGATGCCGATCAGCCCCATGGTCATAAAGCCGCCCATGGAGGTTAGATCCCGTTTGGTGGTCCATCCGTAAATGCTGCAGGACACAAAGGTAGCCGCACAGATAAAAAATGTTGAAGTAATGGATGAAGCGGTATACACCAGGAAAATAAAAGACAACGTAGCACCGTTTAAAATCGAATATAGGACAAAAAGCGCCGTCGCTGTGGAGGCCTGCATTTTATGGATCCTGGCACTGATGGTGAACACCAGGGCAAGCTCTCCGATGATGAGGCCGAAAAACAAGATCCGGTTTCCGAAAATTGCCTGGACCAGGGCCGGTGTATTGGCAACGTAATAGGCCACAAAGCCGGTGAGTCCCAGACCGATTGCCATCCAGTTATACACACTGCGGATAAATTCGTTGACGCGGGTCTGAACTTGCGTCTGCTTAAGGGATACGGAATCCATTTATTTCCTCCTGATTAAAGTTTAAATCGATATGACGTAAATATAACACAACCAACGATATTTTCAAGGTCAGGCAGAAAACAAGTTTAAGATGAAACCGGAACAAATATACCAGGAGCTAAAGGATCTGGCTGAAAAATTGGCGCTGACCGTTTCCGACCAGAATCTGCGAACAGCCGGCATAAAGGTCAAAAGCGGCTTGTGCAAGGTAAAAGGCAAGGACATGTTCATCATGGACAAACACAAGTCGATTCACAAAAAGATCAAAATCCTGGCCGCTCAACTTGCCGATATGCCCCATGAAAACATTTACCTTATACCGGCTGTTCGGGAACTGCTGAATAAGTATGTTGAAAAATCCAAATGAAAATATCGAAGGACTCATCACCCTGAGCCAACCTGTCGAGAGCCTCTGGGTCGAACGACAAGCGCAGGCGGATCAGGTTTCAGGTTTTAATGTCCAGATGACAGAGAACAGAAAACAGAAGACAGATGCAAATCAGAACCTTCAGGCCTAACTGCACAATGCCTGCTCTGAGTGTGCAGGTGGATCATCTGATTTCTATAATCTGACCTCTGTCCTCTGACTTCTGTCATCTGTTCACTGACACCCGAAACCC
>JAIVWA010000077.1:1538-3471 GCA_049190255.1 Gammaproteobacteria bacterium
CAGTGGATATTGAAATTTGAGATTTATTTGTAATTTGGTGCTTGGGATTTGGGATTTTATTGCTTTATGAAAGCTTCTGATTCAACGGTGAGGGGGGTAGTATTTGGCCATCTGAAGGCCGGATATCACTGATTATAATAAAAAGTTTACATAATATATCTTATCAGACGTTAGGTAAATAAATAGGGTTAGGGCGATTGAATCACACCGGAACCAAAAATACCAGTAAACTATTCAACGAGGTCTGAATTAGAAAGTTTGTGATGTTCGAAGATAACCATCCAATTCAAAATCACAGCAACGGCATCAAACGGAAAATATATTCTGTTTCCGAGTTGAACGCCAACATAAAGATATTAATAGAAGAAAGTTTTCCATTTATCTGGATTTTTGGTGAAATTTCCAACTTTCGCATCCCGGCCTCCGGTCATTATTATTTTTCTTTAAAGGATGCAGCTTCCCAGATCAGTGCGGTGATGTTTCGCGGACAGCAGCGCAAGCTGAAATTTGAGCCTGAAGACGGTATGAGTGTGACCGGTATGGGGCGTATCAGTGTCTATGAGCCCCGCGGGACCTATCAGATCATTCTGGAGTATCTGGAACCCTCGGGTGTCGGCGCCTTGCAGATAGCCTTTGAGCAGCTCAAAAAAAGGCTGGCCGATGAAGGCTTGTTCGATGATGAATACAAAACTCAATTACCTTTTATTCCTAATAAAATCAGCGTGATAACATCTCCTTCCGGTGCGGTGGTCCATGACATCCTGCAGGTAATTAATCGACGCTATCCCAATGTCGCTATCCGGATCATCCCGGTTAAAGTACAGGGTGAAGGCGCTGTTGAGGGAATTGTTTCGGCCGTTGATTTGCTCAACACCATGGACGAATGCGATGTCGCCATACTGGCGCGTGGCGGTGGATCCCTGGAGGATCTGCAGGCCTTTAATTCCGAACCGGTTGCGCGAGCAATTTTTGCCTCCAGGATTCCAATTATATCGGCCGTGGGCCATGAAACCGATTATACCATTGCCGATTTCGTGGCCGATTTGCGGGCGCCGACACCTTCGGCCGCGGCCGAGTTGGTGGTCCCGGAAAAATCCGCTCTGGAACGCCGCTGCAAAGAGATTGAGGCCCTGCTCCAAACAAAAATTATAAATTATTTCAGTAGGTTAAAGACAAAAATTCAGGAAATATCCAAGCGTATAGCTGATCCCCGCCGCAAGATTGAAGATTTGCGTCTTCGTATCGATGATCTTAACCTGCGCTTGAACCGAACCTTCGTATATCGAATCCGGCGTGATCGCGAGAATCTTGAATTCCGGGCGGACAGGCTCAGCGCGAACAATCCCCGATTTTTGATACGGAAAGTTAAAAAACAACTTGAGCAAAACTATAATAACCTTATTAAATCATTTATAATATTAAATAATTCAAAGCAAATCAGAATTCGTGAACTGACGGCAAAATTAGAAGCCCTGAGTCCTGTTGCTATCCTTGCCAGGGGGTACAGTATCACCCGCACCATCCCGGATGCAGAGGTGGTAAAAGATCCGCAGACGGTTTCACTGAATCAGGATCTTGAGGTAATGGTGGCGAAAGGTCGGCTTTTTTGCCGTGTGAAAGGAAAATCCATCGATGGCCAAGAAGACGTTTGAACAGGCGATGAAACAGCTGGAACAAATTGTTCAGGATCTGGAATCCGGTGATCTGCCACTGGAAAAAGGCATTAAGAAATTTGAAGAAGGCATCCAACTTTCAAAATTTTGTTCCAAAAAATTGGACGAAACCGAGAAAAGAATTACTATTTTAATGCAGGACCCGGACGGGGAGTTATCCGAGGGACCTTTTGCCGGTGAAAATGACGACGTTGATGCAGAAGATGAAGTCTGAAAATGCCCAACCCGGACAAGCCGGAATTGTAGGTTGAAGCTTGACG
>JAIVWA010000077.1:3480-11990 GCA_049190255.1 Gammaproteobacteria bacterium
ATGGCATAAATCATGTGCAAACATGATGTGATTTCAATAAAATCGATAGAATACCTCAACTTTAGGCATTTTAGGCACTTTAGGCATTTCTCTATAATTATGTTCGAGCTAAAGTCTTATATTAAGCAAAAAAATCAGATTATTAACGTGTCTTTAGATAGGATGCTCCAGAATTCTCAGTCTTCCGAAGCGCTTCTCAAGGCCATGAAATATTCCCTGATGGCCGGCGGCAAACGAATTCGTCCGGTTTTGTGCCTGACCGCCTGCGAAGCGGTGGGCGGTGGTCCGGAGGATGCCTTGACAGCCGCCTGCGCCCTGGAGATGATCCACACGTACTCGCTCATTCACGATGATTTGCCCGCCATGGATGATGATGAATTGCGCCGGGGGAAAGCCACCTGCCACATTGCTTTTAACGAAGCCACCGCTATTCTGGCCGGTGATGCTCTGCTGACACTGGCCTTTGAGGTGCTTTCCTCGGTTGAGATGGACGACAAAAATCAGGCCGCCCGGTGGTTGAAGGTCATTCGTTTAATTTCTTCAGCAGCCGGGTATCAAGGCATGATCCAGGGCCAGATGCTCGATATCAATTCAGAGGGCATTAAACTCTCCGTCGATGAACTTGAAGCGATGCACCGCCTAAAAACCGGGGCACTCATTGAAACCTCTATAAATTGCGGTGCTTACCTCGGCGGTGCGGATTACCAACAAAGGGATCAGCTCAACACCTATGCCCGTAAGATTGGTCTTGCATTCCAAGTAGCGGACGACCTGTTAAATGTCGAAGGGAATCCGGAGTTGATGGGCAAAGCGGTGGGGACCGACAGTCTGCGCGAAAAAAGTACCTACCCTTCCCTACTGGGTATTCAGGGGTCCAGAGAATTTGCAAAAAAACTTATACAAGAGGCATTGCAAGCACTAGAATCTTTTGATAAACAAGCAGATCCCCTGCGTGCGATTGCAGGATATATTATTGAAAGAAAACGTTGATGAAGGAGTTATAAGAAATTTGAGCCTTTTGGAAACAATTAATTCTCCCGCCGACCTAAAAAAGCTTAACAGAAAAGAGCTCCCGGTACTGGCGGATGAAATCCGCAAGGTTATTGTTGAGGTCGTATCCAAGAACGGCGGCCATTTGGCCTCGAGTCTCGGCGTGGTTGAACTGACGATCGCCATCCACTATGTCTTTGACACCCCCAATGATAAATTAATCTGGGATGTCGGGCACCAGGCCTATGCCCATAAGTTACTGACAGGCCGTCGCGATCAATTTCATTCGCTGCGGCAGCACAAAGGAATTGCCGGTTTTACGCGAATCAAGGAAAGTCCTTTCGATACGCTTTCAACCGGTCACAGCAGCACCTCCATTTCGGCCAGCCTGGGTGTTGCCCATGCCAAATATTTAAAAGAGGAAAATGCCAAAGTAATTGCCGTCATCGGAGATGGGTCGCTGACAGCCGGTCTGGCCTATGAAGGCCTAAATCAGGCGGGGGATCAATTTAAAGACCGCGAACTCATTGTTATTTTAAATGATAACGATATGTCTATTTCGCGCAATGTGGGGGCCCTATCCTCTTTTCTTAGCCGCAAGTTATCCGGCAAGCGGCTCCAGGAAGCCCGCAAGGACTTTGGTGAATTTTTAAGGTCACTGCCGAAAATCGGTGATGATGTCTATCAATTTGCCAAGCGCACCGAAGAATCGCTCAAGGCCTTCACCACACCGGGGATATTGTTTGAAGCCTTCAATTTCGAATATTTTGGTCCCATCAACGGACATAAACTGAACCACTTAATTGATATATTAAATAATATAAAATATTTAAAAGAACCTGTGCTGCTCCATGTGACCACTCAAAAGGGTAAAGGATACGCTCCCGCGGAAGAAAACCCGGTCTATTTTCATGGCTGTGGTTGTTTCGAAATTGAAACCGGCACCTGCATCGATCCCAAAAGCCCTGATCCATCCTACACCGAAGTTTTCGGTCAGGCCATGATCCGGCTGGCGGAAAAAGACCGGCGCATCGTTGCGGTAACGGCCGCCATGCCTGAGGGGACCGGTCTGGCCAATTTTGCCCGAACCTATCCCGATCGGTTTTTTGATGTTGGAATTGCCGAACAGCATGGGGTAACCTTTGCGGCCGGCATGGCCACAGAAGGACTTAAGCCGGTGGTGGCCGTCTATTCCACTTTTTTGCAGCGGGCCTATGATCAGATACTGCACGATGTGTGTCTGGATCGACTGCCGGTGACTTTTGCTATTGACCGGGGCGGCATTGTCGGCGAAGACGGCTCCACCCATCACGGTCTGTTTGATCTGTGTTACCTCAGGAGCCTTCCCAACATGGTCGTCATGGCCCCTGCGAATGAAAATGAGCTGCAGCACATGCTGGCCACGGCCATCGAGCATGACGGCCCTATTGCCTTTCGATATCCCCGGGGATCCGCCACCGGCACCCCGTTGGACGAGATGATCAAACCCCTGCCCATCGGAAAGGGGAAAATACTGGAAAACGGGGACGATGTTCTCATTCTGGCTATCGGAAAGTCGGTAGGCGATGCTCTTGAAGCAAGTAATCTTCTGAAAGAAAAGGGGATTTCTGCGACGATTGTCAACTGCCGGTTTGTGAAACCTCTGGATGCTGAATTGATAATATCTCTGGCGACCAGGATTCCTTACGTGATTACCGTGGAAGAAAATGTTCTACAGGGTGGATTCGGCAGCGCCGTGCTGGAAACATTGAGTGATGCAGGAGTTACCGGACTTCGGGTTGAACGCATCGGTGTCGCCGATACGTTTGTCGAACATGGCCCCCAGCAGTTGCTGCGATCTTTATACGGTATTGATGCCTCTGCCATTGTTAAAACTGCTGTTAGGATGATGGATGGTGCTTGATACTGGTCACTGGATACTCGATACTGGATACTCGATGTCTCTTGATTTTCGATTCTCGATAGATGATTAACGATACTCGATTCTCGATATTCGATGAAGGGCAGAAAAATCTGAACATGCGGAATTGCACTATCGAGCATCCGGCATCGAGCATCCACTATCGAGCATCCGGCATCGAGCATCCAATATCGAGCATCCAGCATCGGGCATCCAGTATCGAGCATCCAGTATCGAGGAGCCCAGTGACCAGGAGCCAAGGTCTTGAGTAAAATGAAACGCAGGCTTGATCTGTTGCTCGTAGAGAAGGGGCTGGCACCAAGCAGGCAGCGGGCCCGCGCCATGATTATGGCCGGTAAGATTCTGGTGAACAACCAGCCGGCAGCCAAAGCGGGAACTTTAGTTGCCAGGGAAGACCCCATTGAACTGAAAGGGGAAGACATTCCCTATGTCAGTCGGGGGGGGCTGAAACTTGAAGGGGCTATGAATGAACTAAGCCTCCACATCGCAGACTGCACCTGCCTTGATGTGGGTGCCTCCACCGGGGGGTTCACAGATTGTCTCCTGCAAAATGGGGCGGCACGCGTATACGCAGTCGATGTAGGATATGGGCAACTGGCATGGAAACTAAGGCAGGATCCGCGCGTCGTGGTTATTGAACGCACCAATATCCGGCACATGCCAGTCGAGGCGATTCCCGAAGCCGTTGATATTGCCACTATTGACGTATCTTTTATCTCGCTGAAGATTGTTGTGCCTGCGGTGATGGCCTTTGTGAAAGAAGAAGGCTTTATATTGGCGTTGATAAAGCCGCAATTTGAAGTCGGCAAAGATCAGGTGGGAAAGGGAGGCGTCGTCAGGGATCCCAAACTTCACGACCGCGTGATTAAAGATCTATCCTCATTTTTTACTGGAACCGGTCTTTCGTGCGAAAATGTCATACCATCGCCTATCCTCGGGCCCAAAGGTAACCGTGAGTTTTTCATTCTCTTACATCCTAAACCCGGATAAACCGGAAAATGCCTAAAATGCCTAAAATGCGCTAAAATGCCTAAAATTAAGGTGTCGCTTCGCTCCGTCATTTTTTGATAGGATTTTATAAGATCGAAAGAATTCCTTAAATATTCAATATTCAATCGAAAATATACATTTATCTGAAGATTCACCAAGCCAAAATCGTCTGCTTGGTCCTGATTTTGGACTTGATTTTTTCCAGTTTAAGAGTTAGGTATACGACTTTATAAAATGCATTAATTTCATTATTCCATGAGTGAAACCAAAACTCAGGCCTTAAAAAATACCCTGTACTTCATCCAATTTTAGAAATTCAGAGACGTTTAATTTAGAGAGGAGCTTAAATGAGTGAAAAAGTTGAAAGTTTGAGAAACATAGCCTTGGTGGCCCATTCGGGAGCCGGGAAAACTTCTCTTGCGGAAACCATGCTGTATGACAGTGGGACGATCAAGCGGATGGGCCGCGTGGAAGACGGCAACACCGCCTTGGACTTTGAACCCGAAGAACTCAAGCGAACATCAAGTATCAGTTCCGGGTTTCATCAATTCAACTGGAAAAAGCATACCGTCAATCTCATTGACACCCCGGGTGATCAGAACTTTTTTTCTGATACCTTAAACTGCCAGCAGGCGGCCGATGGGGTTGTGGTTGTTGTTGATGCGGTGGACGGGGTAAAAGTTCAAACCGAGCAGGCCTGGGAATTTGCCAAGCAATTCGACCAGCCCTGTGCCATCTTCATCAATAAGCTCGACCGGGAGCGCGCTGATTTTTCCCGTGCCTTTCAAGATGCGGCCGATATTTTTGAACCCAAACCGATCATCCTGCAGCTTCCCATAGGTACGGAAGCCGACTTCAAAGGAATTGTCGATTTGATCAGCGGCCAGGCCTGGGTTTACGATGAAGACGGTAAAGCGAGGAAAAGTGATGTTCCCGCCGATATGCAGGAACTGGTCGAGAGTGAAAAAGAAAACCTGATTGAAAATATTGCCGAGGCCGACGATGAATTAGTTGAGCGCTACCTTGAAGGCGAAACACTTTCCGAAGAGGATTTAAAGGCTGCCCTGAGAAAAGGCACCCAGACCTGCACATTTGTGCCGGTGGTGTGCGGATCCGCCACTAAAAATATCGGAATCGACCTTCTCATGGACGTCATCATCGGCGCCCTCCCCTCTCCCCTGGATCGAGGCCCGAGGAAGGGTACCGATCCGGCTAACGGCAATGAAATTGAGCGGGCACCGGATCCGGATGCTCCTTTTTCGGCTTTTGTGGTCAAAACCCTTGCCGATCCCTATGCCGGACGTTTGACCATTTTCAGAGTTGTTTCGGGAACTATCGGCAGCGACGGTACCTTCTACAATTCAAGCAAAGAAGTAAAGGAGCGTTTTAATCAGTTACTAACCATTACCGGTAAGGAGCAAAAGCCCGCGACCGGTGCCGGTCCGGGCGCCATTGTCGCCGTGGCCAAACTAAAAGAAACGGTTACCGGCAATACCCTTTGTGGCGATGCCGCCAAGATCGTCTACACATGTGCCGAACCCCTTGCCACTCTGATATCGTTTGCCATTGCAGCCAAGAACCAGGGGGATGAGGATAAAATTTTCAGTTCGCTGGGCAAACTGCTGGAAGAAGATCCGTCGTTAAAGCTGGACCGGATTTCGGAAACCAAAGAAATCATTGTATCGGGCCTGGGGCAGATTCATATTGAAACCACCGTCGAAAAGCTCAAAAGAAAATTTAATGTCGAGGCCGTGCTGACTACCCCCAAAGTTCCTTTTAGAGAAACCATCAAAAAGAAGGTCAGGGTTCAGGGTAAGCACAAGAAACAAACCGGCGGCCACGGTCAGTTTGGCGATTGCTGGATTCAGATGGAACCCTTGCCCCGGGGCAAGGGCTTTGAGTTCGTCGATGCCATTGTGGGTGGAGCAATTCCCAAAACATACATTCCGGCGGTTGAAAAAGGCATCGTCGAATCCGCTCAAAAAGGTGTTCTGGCCGGATTTCCCTGTGTTGATTTCAAGGTTTCCCTGGTTGATGGCTCCTTTCATGCCGTTGATTCATCAGAAATGGCCTTCAAAGTTGCCGGCTCTATTGCTTACAAAAAAGCATGTGAAGAGGCCAAGCCCGTTCTCCTGGAACCCATAATGAAGGTTACGGTTACGACACCGGAAGACTATATGGGAGATATAATGGGGGACCTCAACGGCAGACGGGGTAAAGTTCTGGGTATGGACAATGCCGGAAAAAATCAGGTCATCAAAGCCAATGTCCCCATGGCGGAGTTTTTAACTTATGCGCCGGATCTCCGATCCATGACGGGTGGCCGCGGAATGTACACCATGGAGTTTTCGCATTATGATGAGGTGCCGATACACATCGCAGAGAAAATTGTAGAAGAGGTGAATAAGAGCAAGCAATAATAGAAAATAGAATTGAGGGATTAATCCTTGGACCCATAACTCCAGAATTCTTTGATACATCCACTTGCCGGGGCATAACCGGCCTTGAAGGCATCCCATTTGGTGGAAAAATAGGTCCTGTTGCTCCTCTTTATATTCCGGGCGTAGGGGCAGCTTTCCATATGAAATCGCCTGGAATTTCGATTTCCGACATACCGTTTTTTTTGTTCGCTCCAGTTATTCCATAATCCCTTCTTGGCTTTCATCGCCTCCTGCTGGGCTTTCAACAGGCGCTGGTTGTATTTTAAGTTGGGCTTGCGAAACAGAAAAAAGGCATATCCTTTTTGCAGCATGTGCTCGTTTAACAATATTCCGTCAGGTAAGAAAATATATGCCAGCAGACGCCCGTACCGGTCATGACGCTCCCGGTCGAATTCGAGGCCAATCTTCCGGTTTAATACCATTTGTTTGTTAAAAGTTTTGGCAGCATAGCCAAAGGGTTGCGCCCTCTGTTTGTCATGGTCTATTTCCGGTGAATTGATGCCGATGTAGCGCACCCGCTTTCCATTGGTTAAGACAATGGTGTCCCCGTCATTGACCCACTTTACGGTATACCAGGTTTGGGCAGATACATTCCCGGCAGCGGTAAGTAATATAAGAAAGATCAAACAGACGGAATTGTAAATTCGAAATCCGAAATTCGAAATCCGAAACAAATTCGAAATCTGAATTTTCAAATGCTCTAAACTTCGAGAGCAATCACTATTTAAGTAAAAGGATGCTTTTTTGTTTTGAATTTTTGTCATTTAGTATTCGGATTTGTTTCGGATTTCGTGCTTCTAATTTCGTATTTTTTATTCCCTATAAAAACTAAAAAATATATAATTTACGCTTTAACCATTTATAAGGTCACAGTGCCTGATGGCCTGCTCATCCAGCATCCTGTCAAGACCTCCACGTTCGGGTGAAGAATATCCCAGGCATTTTTGCCAGATTTCCTCGTCTTCCATGCAAAAATAGATAAACGTCTGTGGTGCCTGATCCCGGATGCAGGCGATGATGCTTTGATAAATTTTCATCCGCATGGGTTTAAAATACCGCATTTTGCCGTCCAGCCCTGTGATAAACTCACCATATACAATTTTAGATTTGGGAAAGCGCTTCTCAACCAGCGGCTTTAAGGCCGGCATAAAGCGAAAACTTCCAAGGCTGATCCATACAATGTTTTGCGGTGAGACATAGGAAAATATTTTCTTTACCACGCGCATGTAATCTTTTTCGCAGCCATCATAAAGGAAGATGGGGTCAAAATGAAAAGCCAGCGGATAGCCCCAGGATTCACATTTGGCAGCCGCCTTGAGTCTGGCCGTCAGTGACGCTGTGCCCCGTTCTTCTTGGGCGATAATCCTTGGGGTATTCACTGACCAGGATGTGATGGTTTTTCGATTATGCGGCAGTCGCTCCAGGTTTTGAATGGCGGTGGTTTTGCTTTTGAGTTCCAATACGGCATGTTTCTGGGTGCCAAAGGCCGGAATAAGATGGGTTGATAGGTCGGTCCACAGTTCCCAGATTAAACTATCGGTGAACTCACCGGTCCCGATTCTATGGATTTTTTTTTCGGCAAAAATGGTGTTGAGTTCTTTGAAAAGATCATTGTGATTAACAAAATACTGAAGCACGGGCGGGTGGAAATAGGATTGCAGGATGCAATAGGCACAGTCCATCTGGCAGAAAGATCCGATGTGCAAGATTTCATAACCGCAGCATGTATAATTGCGCGTGCCGGGGCATTCTTTAATAAAGGATCCCTTGTTGCGGGTAAGAAACAGAACTTTTTTTCCCTGTAGCACCGGGTCTGCGGCCGCCGTAACAGCGTCATAGACTGTCTGAGCGTCCGGCACAATCTCACCCGCCAGGCCAACCCGTTCAGCGATGAGACGGACTTGAGGTGAATCGGCAATCTGCCGGTCAATGTAAAGTTTTTGAATAGACATAGGGAAGAAATCATATCAAAAAAATCCAGTCTATTCAAACATGTTCTGGGAAGTGACAAGGCAACGCCAAAACAGAAAAAACAAATCCCAAGCACCAAATTATGGTTCGACAAGCTCACCACCCTGAGCCCAGTCGAAGGGCAAATCTCAAATTTCAATACTCAATGACCAAAACGTTCAGTGCGATTGTCGGCGCGCGTCAAGAGGGTTGTCACC
>JAIVWA010000078.1:0-11879 GCA_049190255.1 Gammaproteobacteria bacterium
AAATTAAAATAGACAGCATTCCTTAAATCTAAAATCCCAATTCTGAAATCTAATATTGCACCTAACTTGTAGTGCAACAAAAATAGGATTAAAAAGGTTTAATGAAAATCATCAATTTTCACCTCCCCCCACCCATTACCCAATACCCAAAACCGAATAACTTAACCTATGGCGGCATCGATTTCCTCAAACATTTGCTGTTCCTGAAAACCCTCCAGAACGGATGCACTGTTGGGACAAACTGCCGCACAGGAGCCGCACCCCTGGCACATTAGCGGATTTACCAGTACGTTTTCATGATCAAGATCCAGCGTGCGAGCGCCGTATGGACACGCATCGATGCATCGTTCACACAGGCTGCACAGACTGTGGTGGACTGTGGCCACCACCTTGCCTGACCGTAATCGTTCGCTGGCAAGGATTCTCAGGGCCCTTGCGGCGGCGGCCTCGGCGGTGGCAATCGCTTCCGGTATGCTACGGGGAGAATGGGCCAGGCCACAGGCAAAAACGCCCTCTTGCAAGGAGTCAACCGGCCGCCACTTGGATTCGGCCTCCTGGAAAAAGCCGTCCTGATCAATGGTTGCGCCAAAGCCCTGGGCCAGGTCCTGCGGCAGGATCGGGACCACGCCCGTGGCTAAAACCACAAGATCGGCCTTAATCTGAACCTGCTGCCCGATGATCGGCTCCCAAACCGTCACGCTCAGGCTTTCCGGGTCGGATTGGACCCGGGGTTTTTCATCAACCTGATACTGGATAAAGATGACACCGGCCTTGCGGGCCTGGGTGTAATAGGCCTCGCTAAATCCGTAAGCCATCATGTCCCGATAAAGAATGTATACGGCCAGCTCGGGATTTTTTTCCTTGAGATCCAGGGCCTGTTTTAGCGAGTTGGCGCAACACACCCGGCTGCAATAATTGCGCGGTTCCTCGCGGGAGTCCACACATTGGATCATCACCACCGACGTCAATGCCGCCGGATCGATTTTATTGTCAACCAGCTTTTGTTCTAATTCTTTCTGGGTGATGATGGATGGATTGGTACCATATCCATAAGAAGAGGTTACCGCTTCCGTCCCGCCGGTGGCCAAAATAGTCACACCATGCTCCAAGGTTTGTACCGAATGTTGCGGGCCCTCCAGGGTGGTCAAAAAATTTCCGACCTGGCCAACAGAACTGATAACCTGTGACTGGATATGAACCTTGATCTTGGGATGCCTTTCAACCAGGAGACAGGTGTCCTCCATTAGGGTCTGTATTGAGTGCCCTTCCAGGGTGCGCTGCAACCAGTTAAGATTTCCTCCCAACTGTTCCGCCTTTTCTACAAGATCCACCTCAAAGCCGTGATCGGCGATGGCCAGCGCTGCCGTCATGCCGGCTATCCCCCCACCGATAACCAACGCTTTTTGAATGATCGCAAGGGCGGGAACAGGCTCCGGTTCAACCCACTTCAGCTTAGCAATCCCCGTCTCTAAAGCAGAAAGCACATTGCGTAGTACTAGCTGTTTGTCCTTTAATTCCGCATTCCGCATTCCGACTTCCGCATTCGTATCCACCACTTCCATCAGGGCAGGATCTAAACCCACCTGCCGGCTGAGTTCCTGGAGTTTGCGTTGATAGACATAGGGCAGGCAAGCGCCAATCAGGAGCCGGTTCGGTTTGTGGGTTTCCACCAGTTCCACCAGCTGCTCCCACCCGACGGCCGTACAGGTTTGTTCCAGAAATTCAACCTGTTTCACCAGCGGGTTGGTTTTAAGTCGTTGAACAATTTCGGTCGGGTCATCAAATCCTGCAAGTTTGCCCCCGCAGGTACAAACAACCGCCAGAATTCTGGGGACCTCACGTGCCGCACCGGATAGGGGTGGGGCCGGTTGCGGCTCCAGCGCCAGACTGCCCCCGCTGGAATGAATCACCTGGGATGCTGATAAGGCCGCCGCCGAGGCCTGGGTCACCGAATCACTGATGTCTTTAAGACCCGCGAATGAACCGCCCAGAAAAATTCCGCTGCGGCTGGTTCGCGTCAGGGAAAAGGGGATGGTGTTTCCAAATCCCCATGGATTCAACTCCAGCCCCAACATTTCGGCCAATTCAGAAGTGCCCTTGGCCGGACGCTGGCCGACGGTGAGCACCACCATGTCAAATTGTGCTTCAGTTGATTTACCGGAAATGTCCACACTGCGGATAATCATATCGCCGCTTTCAGCATCCTGTATGATGGAGTGTGCCCGGCCCCTTTGGAATCGCACACCATGAAGGGTTTCGGCCTGGTCCCGGTAGCGTTGAAAAGTTTTGCCAAACGTCCGCATATCCATATAAAAAATGGTCGTTTCCAAATCTTTGGTTGTTTTTTCTTTAGCGACCAGGGCTTCCTTGATGGCAACCATGCAGCATGTGTTGGAGCAAAAGTCGGCCTCCATTTGTATATCTCGAGACCCCACACATTGGATCCAGGCCACTTTATGGACGGGTTTTCCATCCAACGGACGCACCAGCCGTCCCGATTGGGGCCCGGTGCCGCTTAACAGGCGTTCAAACTCCAAACTGGTGACAACGTTGGGATAGACCCCGTAGCCAAACGTGTTTTTCCCGGAAGCCGGATTAAAAAAATCAGTGCCTCCGCAAAACACAATGGCTCCGATTTCTATTTGGCGCCCTTCAGCTGCCGCCAAATCCTGATAGATTTTCAGGACCATCGGCACCATGGTTTCCGGATCAAAGGGTTTAACCAGATAATCCAGCGCGCCGACTTTCATGGCTTCAACCGCTGTTTCTACCGTGGCATAGGCCGTCATCATGATCACATTTAAATCCGGCCAACTCTCTTTGGCTTTTTGAAGGACCTCAACGCCATCCATCCCCGGCATCTTAATATCCAGCAGCATTAATTGGTAGGTTTGCTTGGCTAGCTGATCCAGCGCTTCCGGGCCGGATGCCGCCATATCGACTGAAAAACCTTCCTCTGCCAGCCATTCCTTGAGGGAATCGCGCACGATGAGTTCGTCATCGACGACTAAAATGTGAAATCCCCCGCGTTCCTGCTCCGGCAGTTGAATGGCTTTGGTTGGACAAATATCTACACAGGCGCCGCAACGGGTACAGGCGGCAAAATCAATCACATATGAATTGGGGATGGCATGGGGAACCGGCAGATAAATGGCCTTACGGTTGGCCAAACCGGCATTGAAGTCATCCGGAACTTCCACCGCACAGACGTTTACGCATTCGCCGCAACCGATGCACCGATCCGCGTCCACCCAATTCGGCTGTTGCTTGAGCATGACCTGAAAGTGGCCGGGTTCGCCGGCAACCGAAGCAATTTCCGTGGAAAGAAGAATTTCGATGTTCTCGTGAAACAGCCCTTTGCGAAGACAGTACTGGGAGCTTGCGTCCCGATCGACCAGGGGCAGCATTTTGCACATCCCACAGCGATCGGTGGGAAACTGGTAATCAAGCTGGCTCAGAATTCCTCCCAGGTGGGCAGACCGGTCAATCAAAGTAACGCCATAGCCGAATTCCGCCAGATCCAGTGCGGCCCGGATGCCGCCGATACCAGCCCCTACGACCAGAGCTTTGCCGGTTTTACGGTTCATGTGTGCCTCCGGTGGTTCGTTATGATCGTTGAGATCGTTAGGATCGTTATGATCGTTAATATCGTTTGGTTCGTTGAGATCGTTGAGTTCGTTAATATCGTTCAGCCAAATCAACTTATTCAACCAGTCAACTTAATCAACAATTAACTATGCCCTTTGCCCTATGCTTCACCTTTCCCTCTTTCCACCACCAAGCTCCTATCAACTTATGCCGACAACCTCGGTAAACTCATCTTCACGAAACACGGACAGCGGCGGTTCTTCCTCAAAACTCTTGCCGGCCTCATACTCAAATGCCTGCTGAGTTCCCTGGGCTATGGTTCGAAACAATTCCATGACCGGAATGTCATTCGGGCAGGCATTGGAACACTGGCCGCAACCCACACAGGCCGTGCTCATATGGGCCAATCGAGTAATGTGGTAGAAGAGTGTATCGGTCGGCATTTTAATGATCCCTTTGCGGTTGGCCCACTGCAAATACTGAGACGGATCATGATTGAATACATCGGTGACAAAAACGCACTCCTTACAGTAACAAACCGGACAAGCCACCCGGCAGTTGTAGCAGTTGACGCAGGTGGCAAAGTAGGCCGATATTTTTTCCAGACTATCGGTAGCCTCGCGAGTCCTGGCAAACATGTCATCGCGGTACTGTGTGCGCTGTTTAATTACGGCCTTAATGGCATCCTGGCGGGCGCGGGGCTCATCGGTTTCAGAAAGATTCATCTGCTTTAGGATATTATCTCCAGCCTCGGTTTGAGACTGAACCAGTAAAGAGTGGTCGATATCCATACCGTATAAGCCGATTGAAATATCAGCATTTTCAGCCACCGGATATTCACAGGCCTTGCAGGCCGGCGCCAGATCAAGGCCTCCAGTCTCCGCGTTTTTGCCGCCCAACACGCTCTCATAGAAGACGACCGTCGAGTCGGCTGCTTGCTGCTCCACCAGTTGAAAATAATCTTTGTTTTGGAAGGCTCCCAGGCAGTCCAATCCAATCAGGATCAATTCGTCCGTGCGCCCCTGTTTAAGTTTCACGAGTTCAACAAAGGACCTGATCTCGCACGGTCGCAATACCGCCGCAACTTTTGCGCCCATGGGTTTGCGGGTCAGCCGTGCGACAATCTTGGCGGCGTTCATGGGAAAGGCCGGTGCCAGAGGATCAACCCCATCCAAATGACTCGGATCCGTCACCAGGGTCGGCATGACCATGTCTTTCATCGGAAGATGCTGGGGCACCAGAAGCGATTGGATTTCTCCAATTTCAAGGAGGTCCTTAAAAAAGCCCCGCAGAGATCCTAAAATGTCTTTGTCTTTCACATCAATTTTAGCCGTAATTGCCATAAGTACCTCCGGTACTTGTTATTAGTTATTGGTAATTAGTTATTGGTTATTCGTTTTTAGCATCGCTCTCAGTCTAACTGCCGATCTTTCTCTGACATCTTCCTAATAACTATTAACAAATAACGAATAACTTCACCCTTTCCGCATTCCGTCATCTTCCCTCTGCGCCATGCGCTTTGCCATTAAATCCGAAATCCCAAATCACAAATCCAAAATCGAAAATTCCGCATTCCGCATTCCGACTTCCGCATTCAAATAACCATCTTAAGCTTGGCCTGGCTGGGCCCCAAAGCTTTGATTTGGGCAACCAAATCGCGCATGATCTCGGCAAACTGGATGCCGTCGCTGGCACCGATCCAGGTTAATCGCAGCCGTTGTTGATCAAAACCGAATTGCGGTAAAATCTCTTTGAGCAGCTTTATCCGCCGGCGGGCCTTATAATTCCCGTTGATATAATGGCAATCGCCCGGATGGCACCCGCTGATCAACACACCGTCAGCTCCTTCCAGAAAGGCTTTGATCACATATTGGGGATCCACCATACCGGTGCACATCACCCGAATGCTTTTTATATTGGGGGGGTATGACAGACGCGATGTACCCGCTAAATCCGCCGCAGTATACGTACACCAGTTGCAAAAAAAAGCCACAATTGTCGGTTCAAATTCGCTCATCTGATAACTCCTTTCTAACCGGCTAATAAACCATCGATTTCCGCAAAAACCTGATTGTCGGTGAAGTGCCGAATCTTGGCAGCCCCGCTGGGGCAGCGGGCGGAACAACTACCGCAACCCTTGCAAACGGCTTCGTTTACCTCGCTAACCCCTTTGAACTCATTGAACTCGATGGCCGAGTAGGCGCACTGCCCGATACAGGCCTGGCAGCCGATACATATGTCCGGGTCGATGGATGAAATCATCGGGGCCACCGCGACCTTGCCGGAGGCGCTAAGGGCCAGCGCCTCGGCCGCGGCTCCCTTGGCCTGCGCCACCGTGTCGGGAATATCCTTGGGTCCCTGGCAGGTTCCGGCCAGAAAAACACCGCTGGTAGGTGTGGACACGGGCTCGAGTTTAGGGTGTTCCTCTAGAAAGAAACCGTCACTTCCCACGCTGATCCCAAAAATACGCGATACGGCGTTGGCGTCCGGACGTGCCTCCATGGCGGTGCACAGGATCACCATTTCAACCGGCACCTTCACCATTTGGTCTGAGAGCGTATCCTCGGCGATTACTGTCAGGATACCGTCCTTTTCTTCCACCCGTGAAGCCTTGCCGCGAACCATGCGCACGCCCTCGCTCTGGACGCGGTTGTAAAACTCCTCATACCCTTTGCCAAAGCAACGCATGTCGATGTAGAAATTGTAAACTACCGTATCGTGTCCACACTTGTCCTTGAGAAGATGGGCATACTTAAGGGCATACATACAGCAGGTGCGCGAGCAGTATTCGTGGTAGTTGATATCGCGGCTGCCGATGCAATGAAGGATCGCCACGCTTTTGGGAGGTTCGCTGAATTTCAGGCGGTCGTCGGGATCCCGTTTAAGGAGCTGGCCGCCCGTCGGTCCGGTGGCGTTGGAAAGCCGTTCGAACTCCAGATTGGTGAAGACATTGGCGTACCGGCCGTAGCCGTATTGCTGCATCGGCGTCGGATCGAGGGGATCGAAGCCGGTGGCGACAATGATTGAACCGACCTCGATTTCTTCGACCTTATCCTCCATAGCGTGATCGATTGCTTTGGCTTCACAGGCGCTCACGCAAAGTTTGCATTCGCAGCATCCCCCGCAATCCACACAGCGGGCAGCTTCCTGCCGGGCCGCCGCCTCGGAAAAATTCCGGTCAACCTCATCAAAATTTCCAGCCCGTTGGACGGCATCCAGATGGGCGGATACCACTCTGGGCGCATTTTCGATCTTATCAGAAATTTCCTGCCAGTCCTTCCCCGGCGGTTCCTCGGCCACCAGTTCGGCGGCGTACTGATCCAGATCCTCACCGCTGATAAAGCGGTGCATGGCCGCCACCACCTTGTGGCCGGCCGCCACGGCCTCGATGACCGTCGTCGGGCCGGTGACGGCATCACCGGCGGCAAATACATCGGCCAGGCTGGTTTGAAAAGTGTGGGGGTTTACCGTGAAGGTGTTTCTTGAAGTCAGTTTCAGATCGGGCTCTGCTGCGGACCAGGACACATCTATTTTCTGGCCGATGGCCGGTATCACCGCATCGCACGCAATGACAAATTCAGATCCCTCAACCGGCACCGGTCGCCTTCGCCCGCTGGCGTCCGGCGGGCCGAGTTCGGTACGAATGCATTCAAAACCGGTCACCTTTCCGTCCTGACTATGGATACTTACCGGGGCCGTCAGGTATGAAAATTCGATACCTTCCTCCCTGGCGCCCTGCAATTCTTCAGGGTAGGCCGGCATTTCCCGCTCGGAGCGCCGGTAAACCACCGTCACATTCTCGGCTCCCAGGCGTTTTGCCACCCGGGCGGCGTCTATGGCCACATTCCCGCCGCCGATGACAATTACGCGCCGGCCGGGAATCTCTCCGCTTCCCAGGCTTACCTCCCTTAAAAAAGCAAGGGCATCGAGAACCCCTGCGGCCTGGTCTTCTCCCGGAATGTGCATCTGAATGGCGTCATGGGCGCCGATCCCCAAAAAAATGGCGCTAAAACCCTCTTGCCGGAGACTTTCCAGGGACAGGTCCGATCCGAATCGAACCCCGGTTTTGATTTCTATGCCGTGTCTGAGAATATAATTGATTTCATTGTCCAGTACCTCAGGCGGCAGACGGTAGTCCGGGATCCCTACCCGCAGCATACCGCCCGCTTGATCAAGGGCCTCGAAAATGGTGACCCGATAGCCTTTTAAGCGCATGTAATAGGCCACCGTAAGACCGGCGGGTCCTGAACCGATAACCGCTATTTTCTCCGGCCGGTCTTTGATCTCCGGCAGGGGCAGCTCGGCAAGGTCCACCTGGTCGGCGGCAAACCGCTTCAGATCGCGGATGGCTACGGCGGAGTCCACCTCGGCGCGGCGACATTCTTTTTCACAGGGGGCCGGACAAACCCGTCCAAGGGTTCCGGGCAGGGGTAATTTCTCCATGATGAGATTGAGCGCTTCGCGGTACCGCCCCACTTTGATGAGCGCTATGTAGCCCTGTACATTGGTTTCGGCCGGGCAAGTCTGAACACAAGGGGCGCGGTCATACTTGTCGATACAGTAGGTGATGGGTACGGCCTGGGGGAAGGGCCGGTAGATGGCCTTGCGGGTCTTGGTGGCGACGTCCCATTCATTGGGAAACTCGATCGGGCATACCTTTTCGCACTCACCGCACCCGGTACAACTATCGTCTATGTAGCGCGACTTGCGGCGGACTTTTACCTTGAAATTGCCGATAAAGCCGCTGACATCTTCCACCTCGCTGTATGAGAGCAACTCGATGTTTGCTTCCTGGCCGACGGAGACCATCTTGGGCGTGCCGATGCAGGCCGCACAGTCAAGGGTGGGAAAGGTTTTGTCGTATTGCAGCATGTGCCCGCCGACCGTCGGCTGTCGCTCCACCAGGTAAGCTTTAAACCCGGCCTTGGCAATATCAAGGGCGGCCTGCATGCCGGCGATGCCCCCGCCCACGATCAGGGTGTTGGTGCATACCGGAAACGTGGCCGGTGTCAGGGCCGCCTGGTGGGTGACGCGCAAGATACCGGCGCCGGCCAGAGTCTTGGCCTTTTGGGTGGCCTGGTCTTCATCCTCGGTGACCCACGAAACTTGCTCACGCACGGATACCATGTGAAAGGCCCGAAATGGATTGAGACCGGCCCTCTGGCAGGCAGCCCGAAAGGTTTTTTCGTGCATGCGCGGGGAACAGGAGGCCACGACCACCCGGGTGAGATGCTGCTCCCGGATATCATTTTCGATCAATTCCTGCCCGGGATCGGAACACATGAACAGGTAATCACGTGAAATCACCACATTCGGTAAAGCGGCCACAAACTCGGCGACTTCCTGCACCCGAACCCGGTAGGAGATATTGATGCCGCAGTGGCATATATAAAAACCGATTCGTTCAGACATGGCAGACCTCCCGATCAATTTCCAAATCAACGCCTTTCGTTATCCTGGTTTCATCTTTCATCTTTACCGACTGCAATAGCAACTCGGCTATGTCCCGCACGGCAATTCGATCCTCGACACCGAGGTCCCTGACAGCATCATTGAGCATGCGGATGCAAAAGGGGCAGGCTGTGGCGATCACCTCCGCGCCGGTGTTAAGAGCTTCTTCGATCCGCAGCACATCCAGGCGCTGATTGCGGGGAGTGTCGCCCCAGGCACCGCCGCCGCCGCCTCCGCAGCACAAACTGTTTTCTCTATTGCTGGCCATCTCGATCAGCGTCAGCCCCGGAATGCTTTGCAGGACCCGGCGGGGCGCCTGGTAGATGCCATTGTGACGTCCCAGATAGCAGGGATCGTGGTAGGTGACCGTACCGGCCACTTCCAGGATCGGCCTTAAGCGGCCGGCCGTGACCAGCCGGTCGAGAAGCTCGGTGTAATGCTCACTGGCAACCGAACCCTTCAACCCGTCATAGTTATTTTTAAAAGCGTTCAGGCAATGGGGCGATGTGGTCAATATCTTCTGGACGCCGGCCCGCAAAAAAAGATCGGTATTTTTGAGGGCCAGCTCCGAAAATATTTCAGCCGCTCCCAGCTTGTGGGCCGGGTCACCGCAGCAACTTTCTTGCGCACCAAGGGTACCAAAGGCAATGCCTGCATATTCCAGCAATTGGGGCAGCGCCCGGCCGGCATTGCGGTTACTGGGATCATAGGCGGTTGTGCAACAGGTGAACAGGCAGTACTCGTGCTCAGGTGTAAACGCCGGCAGGTCCAGGCCCCCGGCCCATTCCAGACGCTTTGCGCGAACACCATCCCAGGGATTGCCGTTGGCCTTCAGGCTGTCAAGCGGCGCCGCCAAGGACTCGGGTATTCTGCCGGCGGTGACATTGATCCCCCGTACCGCCGTCATGACGTCGATGATTTCGATACCGCGCGGACAATTCACGGTGCACGAGTTACAGGTGACGCAGCTCCAGACGGCCTGATCGACAGATGCCTCGGTTCCGGTTTCCAATGTGAGCTGCCGCAGGATCCGGCGCGGGCTGTAGGACATAACCTGGTTCCAGGGACATACGCTGGTGCAGGTGCCGCACTGCAGACAGCTCATAAAGGTTTCACCGACCTGGGCCACTACATCCGCAACATCGACTTTGGAGTCTTTTGAGGCTTTCTCCCTGACGGTCGCCAAAAATATGGCCAGCGGTCGGTAGAAAAGATGGGACCATTTTCCAAAAGGGACCTCTATGATCAGCATCGGCACGGCGATGGCCAGGTGGATGACATACATGACATAGGTCCCCATCGGCCATCCGACCATGCGCAGGGCGTGCATCATAATGCCGGTCAGGGTCGTAAAGAAAAGCAGGATCAAAAAAAGCCAGTCGGAAAACTCTGAGTAGCGGTGGAGGGATTCCTCTTTTTTAAGCCGGCTGCGGAACATTTCCACCGTAATGGCGAGCAGGACACCGGTGGCGTAATAGCCGAAAATACTCGTGAAATGCCAGCTGCTGTCGTCGACCTGGAACCAGCGGATAAAAACCATGATCAGCATCATCATGGTCAGATAGCCGCTAACCAGGATGAAGTGCTTCAGCCAGCGACTGCGGTCCTCGCCGCATTGCCGCCAGCGCTGCTGGGTTAAAAAGTTAAGGACAAAGGCTTTGGCTTCGGTAATATAAAGCCACAACGGCACCTTGGTGTCGCTCATGATAAAGCGATACATTCTAAATGCGTTTGACAGTAGAAACGCCGACAGGATGACAGCCATTACCAAATCGCCGATTTCAATCCACAGAACCGGCGCGAAGGAATTGACGGAAACATGATCGGTGACCACCGGCCCATGGAACAGACCGAAGAGAAGAATGATGCCAAGGGCCACCGCAATCAGGGCACCGATTTCCCAAGCCTCGGAGAGATAAAACCGCCTGGCGAGCCCGGTCCAGTCGTACTGAGCGGTCAGCCAGCGGCGGGTTGCCATCATCGTTTCGGCCGGCTCGGCCCCCCGCGGACAGTCCTTATTGCAGTCACCGCAGTAGTAGCACAGCCAGGGTTCGGTCGACTTGAGCAATTTGTCCTTCAACCCCAGCTGAATATAGCGATATATCTTGCGTGGAAACGGATTCGTTCCGCTGGACAGGGGACACGAGGCACTGCAGGTGCCACACTGCATGCAGATCTCTATATCTTTGGCACCGAATTTGGCCAGCTCGCGATAAAGTTCGGGATCAACACTGTTGCTGTTATTCATCAGTCAAGACCACTTTCCTTGGTTTTAATTCCCGCCTCTCTTATGATCATTCTCAACGGCAATATCTATGCTTTACCGGACCATAAGTTACCCTGTTTGTGATAATATGTACTTAGTCATCATCCTCGGACAAGGAGCACTCATCGGCTTCGGTCAATGTGCGGACCAGCTCGATGAGTTCCTCGGCCTCCAAAGGTTTCTCTAAATAGGCACCAGGATCAGGGACGACTTTTTGCCGGGGTGTGCCCTGAAATTTCTGGTAGAATGAAAAGGTTTTTTTGTCGATGGTTGACACCATAATCACCGGAACATTCTTGAGGTCTTCATGCTCTTTGAGCTCTCGATACATTTGAATGCCGGTTTCTTTGGGCATCGTTACATCGAGGATGATCAGGGCCGGCTTTTCTCTGACGGCTTTTTGCATCCCCTCGTCTTTATCACCGGCATCAATGGGTTCGTAACCACAGTTACCCAGCAAATTGCACAGGAAAATCCGCATATCCAATTCATCGTCAACGATGAGTATTTTTTTTCTTTCAATCTCCGAGTACAAAGGGTCCTCCGAGATGGGTGGTTTGCTTTGATTCGAAAA
>JAIVWA010000079.1:0-11853 GCA_049190255.1 Gammaproteobacteria bacterium
ATCCACTGGCCCCATGAGGAGCATGATTCAGCCCGCGGCATCAGGCGCAGTCCGCTTTATTTCCCGTTGAAAGAAAAAGGCGCGGTTTATGGCGCCAAATACGGTTGGGAACGCGCCAACTGGTTTGCGCCGGAGGGTGTGGCCCCTGAAGACGAGCATACCTTTGAAATTCCGAACTGGTTTGAGCACGTGGCTGCCGAACACAAAAATGCACGCGAAAACGTGGTGCTGATTGATCAGTCTTCCTTTTGCAAATTCGAAGTGGCGGGAGCCGGGGCCTTGGCCTTTTTGAACCGGTTGAGTGCCAACCAGATCGACCGGCCCATCGGCAAGGTGATCTACACCCAGATGTGCAACCAAAGGGGTACCATCGAGTGTGACCTGACCATCGGGCGACTGGCCGTCGATCGGTTTTTGCTGGTTGTGGGCACCGCCTTCGGGCAGCGCGTCTCCTGGTGGCTAAATAGCCACCTGCCGCCTGACGGTTCTGTTTCAGTTAAAGAAATGACTTCGGCCTATGCGGTCATTAACGTGATTGGACCGAAATCGAGGGACCTCCTGCAGAAATTAACGAAGGCCGACATCAGCAACCAAGGATTTCCCTTCGGTACCTGCAAACAATTCACGGTCGGTTACGCTCCGATCATGTCATTTCGCGTGACCTATGTCGGGGAGCTGGGATATGAACTATACATACCCACAGAGTTTGCCGTTCATGTTTATGAAAGTCTTTGGGAGGCCGGTCAGGACCTTGGTATCAAAAATGCCGGCTATCGCACGATCTCATCCATGCATCTGGAAAAAGGTTACGCCGACTGGGGTTCTGAGCTGACTCCCGAGTATACCCCGTATGATGCCGGACTCGGATTTTGTGTGGCGCTGGACAAAGATGATTTTATCGGCCGAGAAGCGTTGGCCAAAATCAAGGCCGAAGGATCGACATGGAAACTTTGCTCTTTTACCATTGACGCCGGCAGACCGTTGATGTTACAGGGCAGTGCGCCCATTATCCACCAAGGAGAGGTTGTGGGTACCACGACCAGTTCCGGTTACGGACATACCATCGGCAAAAACATCTGCTACGGTTATACTGCGGCCGAGAAATCCGGCCTCGGGGACGGGTTTGAAATCGAATCGTACAATGAACGCTACCCGGCGATACTCGAACCGGGTCGCGCACTCTACGATCCTCAACGAAAGAAGATACTGGCAAAAAAATAGCTAATGGTTTTGTTATTATATCCAATATTATAGTGAAAGGGCCATTCTCTGAATACCCCCTTGGGTGAACTCATCCGTCTTTGTCGAGACTACGCCGGACAGGTCCGACTTCAGGCTACGCCTTCGGCTACGACCCGACAAGAAGGATGGGGTCGATTTTGCAACGTTGGGGAATACTTTCAGCGCTTGACAGTTACAGGAGTTATCGGACGTCTGAGACGATGATTATTAGGAGAAACCAGCATGATCGATATCGATGCGAAGATCGATGAGGCGTTGCCCGAATATAAAAACGCTTTACAGGCGGAAAAAGAGACTTACGCAAGAATTCACGAAACCACCAAAGCCGTGTTGGCGGAAGTTGGCATCGAGACCAAAAATAAAGCATTAATCAGGCTTCTAGAGGCCACCGGCCTTGCCGGATATGATTCCTCGAACGGTCGTATCTACCTGTTGCCGGATTTGATCGAGCAGAGCCTTGATTCGGCGGCGAAGACGTTTTCGGGTGATGAAGGACCGAATACCCTGGGGATTGGAGGCATCCCGCCATTTCTGTACAGGGAATCCGGTGAATATCCCCTGCCCGCCTCCTACGACGAACTCGATCATTTGGTCAAGCTTATCGGAGAAAATCTCGATGTGGTCCGGTTTTTAAGCCAGCCGGTGAAAGTCCACCAGGGAGATCCGCTGCAATGCAACCAGATCATGGACCAGCTGAACAACTGCGTCAAAGTCACCTGCAGTGCGTATATGAACAGTGATGATGCCGTGAAATGGTTTGCCGGCCGTGATGAGTGGCATGACTCCATATGCGGCGTCAAATCGCCGCTGATCTGTATGGACAACATGATGGATGCGCTGATCCGTAGCGCCAGGGTGGGCAACAATCTGCGCCTGACCACCATGCCGCTTGCTGGGCGCACCGCCCCCCAGACACCGGAAGCCTGTATCATCATCACCCACGCCGAGGTCCTGTTCATGCTGGCCGTGGCCCAGACCGTCAACCCCGGAATACTCTGCATGTTCGGTGGAATGCCATGCACCACAAAACCCGACGGCGACCTGGCCTACTCTCACGACGGTATGAATCTGCTCAATGTGGCCGTGGCCCGGCTGAACATGTGGGTGACCGGGATTCCTTCTGTCCAGTCCGGGGGAAGCACCGGTGAAAAAACACCCAGCGCTCAGGCGCTATCCGATGGCAAACGCGGCCGTCAAGAATTATGTGACTTCGGTGTTCACAATGCCAGACACTGTTTCGGCGTACTCGACAACCTCAATTTTTTCAGCGAAGATGCTTTCTGGTACGACTGCCAGGCCCAGCGCGAGTATCTGGCATTCCGCAAAGGCGCCATGGAATTAAAGCCTCTATATCTCCCCGAGGACAATCAGGCGTTTGACGTCATTCAACGGGTGGCAAGTCGCGACTACCATGTGGACTACCACACCACGGCCAATTTGAGCGTTTTTGACGACTGGGCCAGAACAATTAATGACCAGGGATTCCTCCCCGAAAAAACAACAGATTAGTCCCTCCCATTGAAAAACAGGACGATTCATGGGATAAACAAACCATGGACCGCAAAAACATCAACCGAGATGTTATCAGGTTAAATATCGCCCTTGGTTCCCGCGGCGAATTTCATTTTTCCGAAATCATTGAAGAGCTTTACGATATCGGCACGGTGAGGGACGCATACGAAATTTAAAGGGTGCATCATATTCAATCTAATCGAAACTGATTTGTAGGTATAATGGCTCATTCCGATCAAATTCAGGCCATTGTTGAAAAACAATATGATGTGGGCCCACTGACCCGCATCAGGGAGATATTCGGTGGATTCGTAAACAGGAGCTATGCCGTCTGGATGGGCCAACAGGGACGGTCAAAGAAGTTTTTCCTGCGCGAATACAACCCCGGCATCGCCGAAAGCGAGATCCGGTTCGAGCATGCTCTGCTGAACCATTTGCGGCAAAACGGCCTTGACATTGTTTCGGGTGTTATCCCATGCCGGGATGGATCGACATTTGTCAAAACATCGGTCCAGGGGCGGAAGGCGACCTACTGGGGCCTGTTTGAGTTTCTTGAAGGGGATAACCCGTACACCTGGGTCAAGACGGATCTGACCGATGCCGAGTTTGCCAGTGCTGCAAAAATTCTGGCACGGATGCATCATTCCGGCCGTGATTTTATCAAACCCGAGGGCGCCGACCGAGGCCAACCCCGGATTATGGAATTTATTGCCACTTTCAAAAGTATTTTTTCCGGCTATGCCAAACAGGCCGGCAACAGACGTTGTGACATGCTGTTCAAATCCAACAAGGCCATGATTTTTTCCGTTATTGACGGCTGTATGGCCGCCGATGAAAACTATGGCGGCATGCTGGAAGTGCCCGTGCATTGTGACTACCATCCCGGAAACCTTAAATACAAAAATGAAAAAGGGGTCGGCCTATTTGATTTTGACTGGGCAAAGATCGATTACCGGGTGTTTGATGTGGCCCTGGGGTTGGTCTATTTTACCAGTGAATGGAACGGGGCCGCGGCAGGCAGTCTCCGGATGGATAAATTTGCTCTTTTCTTAAAAAATTACAATGAGCAGTGCATCCGGCTTGACGGCATTGCGCCGCTGACGAAAAAGGAGCAGGAAAGCCTGATACCCATGCTGGCTACCGGAAACCTGTACGTACTCAACTGGGATCTGATGGATTTTTATGAAACCGAGAACCTGGATGATGACGAATATTACACCTATATCGAGCACAATATCCTTTTAATGCACTGGATAGAGGCCCATTTTGCCGATATCAGCCAGGTCATTCAAAAGGTCTGCACATATGACCTCCTTAGATAATTATGATACTTGCAAAAGATGCAAGTATCAGTTACTTTTTACCCCACGCTTTTTTCGATAGCGCCTAAGGGCACCGATGAGATGCCGGACAACGCAAACGGAGAGCTGACATGCTCATAGCTAAAAATGTTACCAAAAAATTCGGTGAACTTGTTGCTGTCAATAACTTGAGCTTTGAAGTAAAAAAAGGGCAGGTATACGGCATTGCAGGGCCCAACGGAGCAGGCAAGTCAACCGTATATAATCTGATCACAGGCAATTACAGCTATGAGGGCAAGATCGAATTTAACGGGCAAGACATCACCGGTCTCCCCCCCCACCGCATTGCAAAAGCAGGCATTGCACGCACCTTTCAGATACCTGAAATATTTCCAAGCCTTACCGTACAAAAAAGCATCCGTCTCGGGAGCCGCTTCGGTGCCAGGGGCGGGTTAGATATAGAACATACCGATAAAATTATAAGTTTTGTCGGACTTACCAGTGAGCGCTTTAAAAATACCAGGCTTTTAAACCTGCTTGGAAAGAAAAAACTGATGATAGGTGCTGCTCTGGCTACAAAGCCTGAAATCCTCATGCTGGACGAACCCATGGCAGGTTCCAACGCCCAAGAGATTAAAAGTATGATGGATTTGATCAAAAAAATCAATCAAGAGCTCGGGATCACTATTATTATTATCGAACATTTTATGAAAGTGCTTACCGAACTTACGGAAACTCTTTTAATTATTGAGTCGGGCACTATGATTTGCTGTGACAAGCCTGAAATCGTAACCAGTGACCCTAGGGTTATCGAATCTTATCTGGGTGATGCCTATGCTGAAAGTAAATAAGTTAAATGCCTACTACGGAGAGTCTCATATTTTAAAAGATGTTTCCGTTGCTGTGGACCAGGGCCAGGTCGTGCTCATGATGGGGCCCAATGGCCATGGGAAAAGTACTTTATTAAAATCAATCTGCGGACTGGTTGATAAAGTAGGCGGCGAGATTTCATATTCCGGAGAGGATATCATCGGTTCAGCGGCAGATAAAATTGTTAACCTGGGAATCACTTACATTGCTGAAAACCGCGAATTATTTCCCTATATGACTGTCAAAGAAAACCTTAAACTCGGCGCCTACTCTAAAAATGCCAGGGCCAATGAGAAGAAAAATATGGAATGGGTGGCTTCTCTTTTTCCCAAACTTATAGAGCGTCAAAAGCAATTAGCCTCCACCATGAGCGGTGGTGAAGCCAAAATGCTTGCAATTGCAAGAGGGCTTATGTCCGATGCGGATTTGTTATGTATAGATGAGCCGGCACTGGGTCTGCAGCCAAGTTACAGGTTAGATGTTTTAGAGATTATAAAGGAGATCAGCAAGCAGGGGAAAACTGTATTTCTGGTGGAACAAAATATCCCGCAGCTAACTGAGATGGCCGATAAAATTTATATTATGGAAGAAGGTTCCATCTCTTTTGAGGGCAGCAAAGACGATGCATTAAACAATGAGGATTTAAAAGAAATTTTTCTCGGGTTGTAAGGGATCCCCAATTCGGAGTAAAAAGATGGTTTTTGAAATTATCGATGTAACCATAAGCGGTCTTATTAACGGTTCTGTTTATGCATTGATGGCTGTCGGTTTGACACTTGTGTATGGTGTGACCAAGGCATTTAACTTTGCATATGGATCTTTTTACAATATGGGTGGCTATTTTGCATGGATGCTCCTTATCCCTGTGGGGCTTATCGGAGGATATTTTTCTGTTTTCTTTGTAGCCATCCCTGTCTTTTTTGTTGTGGGTTACCTGTTGGAAAAAATATTGATATCTCCCTTACGAAAACATGATGACTGGGAGATGAAAGTCATGATGCTGACTCTGGGCCTGTCGCTTTTTATGGATTTTGGCTATCAGGCTGTATTTGGGCCCCGCATTAAATCTTTGCCGGGTATGATCGAAGGGACCCTTGAACTTGGTCAAGTGGTTCTTTTCCATCAGGACATAGTGATCTTCATATTGTCTGTCGGCGGCATGATCTGTTTCGGATGGCTTCTTAACAACACCCGTACGGGGATGGCTGTCCAGGCTGTTGCGCAAAATCCGGCCGGTGCTAAAATTGTGGGTATTCCCAAGGATTTTATTTTTGCCGCCACTTTTGCAATTTCAACCATAATGGTTGGTCTTGGCGGAATTTTGCTCAGCCAGAAAACCTTCATTGACCCCATGGGCAGCACCAATATCATGATAAAAGCATGGGTTATTACTGCTTTTGGCGGCATGGGCTCAATCAGCGGCAGCCTGTACGCCGCTTTTATTTTGGGAATGCTGGAGGCTTTCGTTGGATGGCATTTTGGAATGATATATGTGCAGATTGCTACTTTAACATTGCTTTTAGTCACCCTGACGATACGCCCCCGGGGTTTGATGGGAAGAGAGTAAATTATGAGTTTGAAACGCATGGTCCTGATTTTAGGCGGTTTTTATTGTGTAATGGGAATTATGCCGCTTTTTTTTGGTGACACGGATTATATCATGAACATTTTAGTCATGATACTGATATGGGCGGTTGTTGCCTCCTGCTGGGATGTTATTATGGGTTTTGCCGGGATTTTTTCTTTCGGGCAGGTCGCCTTTTATGTCATGGGCGCATATGCTTCGGCCATACTTTCTGTTTCGCTGGACATTCCGCCGGTCTTTGCCATAATGATGGCAGGTGTAATCACAGGAATGCTGGGTGTGCTTGTGGGCCTGCCCTGCCTCAAGCTTGCAGGGCCCTATGTTGCTTTAGTGACATTTGCAGTTCATATGACTTTGATACCTTTTTTAAAAGGCCCCCTCGGCCGGGCCATTGGTTCCGGAGGAGCCCAGGGAATTCTCACTATACCCCCCATTAATCTTCTCGGATTTGCATTCAGTTCCGAGCAACTGGTGCCGTTTTTTTATTTAACGCTTTTCTTGACGATTATCTGCACGCTGATCCTTGCTTTGATTATAAAATCCTATTGGGGTACGGCTTTTCTGGCCCTGAAAGATTCCGAGAATTTTGCCACCAGCCTGGGAATCAGTGCTTTCAGGTACAAGCTGATGGTGTTTGCCATTACCTCTTTTATAACAGGCCTGTTTGGGGCTCTCTATGCACACTATGTCGGCATGTTGTCGACAAAAATGCTGAGCATGGATGTATTTACAATCCTGATGATCATGATCGTAATCGGCGGTATCGGCAAATATCCCGGTGTTGTTGTGGGCGCAGTTATCACTGTAACCATTAATCAGCTCCTGGCTCCTCTGGGCATGTATCGTCCCCTGATAATGGGCGCTATGGTAGTAGTTCTTGTTCTGTTCCTTCGGGATGGCGTAATAGGCCTGGCTCAAAAGTTTTCTCCTTTACAGCGGAAATGTTGATAAAAAAGACGGAGCGCAGCGACACAACCATTTTAGGCATTTTAGTCCGCCTCCGGCGGATTAGCGCACTAGGCATTTTCCGGTTTATCCGGGTTAGGGGGTTACAGGAGAACAGATTGTTTAATATCAATATACTATTTTTTCTAAAAGGAGGCGTCTAATGAAAACATTAAAATTTTTAGTAGCTAGTTTGGCAATTTTCATGTTTGTCGGCCCTTGGGCCCTTGCGGCTGAAACCATTAAAATCGGAGTTCCTCTGGCCATGACCGGAGCATATGCCGGTTCAGGAGACAATTACTGGAAAGGCATCGAGATGGCGACAAACGAGATCAATGAAAGCGGTGGTTTACTTGGAAAACAGATTGAGATTATTCGCTTTGACTCCCAGGAGTTTGCCCCTGAGGTCGTCATGCAGGGAGCTAACTACCTGTGCGGTAAGATGAAGGTGGCCTCAGTTCATGCCGGATGGGCTGGTTGGGGACAAGATATACGAGCCTACGGTAAATATGATGCCCCCTTTTTCTGTGATGATGGTGCAATGCCTTCTGTTGACGTATACAAGAGCAATCCTGAAAAATATTACAATACATATTTTATCACCGATACCGGTGGTGATCAGGCCAACAGCATGTTCAATATGCTGACGGCTCTGCCCTATGAGTATCCCAACAAAAAAATCGTGATCATCAACACCGATGATGCCTGGGGAATGGAAGTGGGAGACACCCTGTCAAAACGATTCAAAAAAATAGGCTGGAAAGTGGCAAAACGTGAAACCGTTCCTTACGGCACAAATGAGTGGGGTCCGATTTTAACTAAAATCCGGAGGATCAATCCGGCGATCATCCATGTTGAGATCCCCAGCTCCCAGGAAGTCATGACTTTTTTCCATCAATTCATTAAGCGGCCAACCAACTCGATCCTCAGCTACGGCTGGAGCATTACGCCTCTTGAAGTGTTGGCAACCATGGGCAAAGATGCAGATGGTATTGTCGGCGAAATGCCCGCGGGTATGCCGGCACCTGTGGCGCCCAACGCCAAGGCTCAGGCCTGGGTGGATAAATACATGGACATCTATAAGCATACAATTCCGGCCGGCTCCTGGATTGCCTATACAAGCGTGATGGCCTGGGCCGATGCGGTTAAAGCCGTAGGAGATGAATATGATTTTAAAGCAGTTAACAAGCATCTCAAAGAAGCCGGTTACGACGGATTACAGGGCAAGATCAAATTCGGTGAGAACAATACCATACATGCACAGCCCGCTGCTCCTATCGTTCACTACCAGGTGCAAAACGGACAATTGGTTGCGCTTTACACAGACCCACCGCTCAAACCGTATAAAGATTACAAGTTCCAGGTACCTCGTTGGATAAAAAAGTAATTAGGAGCCCAAACCATGATTGATCAAGCCAGAGTTGTAGTCATCGGTGGTGGCATTACAGGATGCAGCGTTCTTTATCACCTGGCGAAATCGGGTTGGACCGATGTTGCTCTGGTGGAAAAAGGAGAACTGACCAGCGGGGCCACCTGCCATGCCGCCGGCATGCTGACCCAGTTTAATACCTCACCGACGATCATGCGCATGCGTCAGTACAGCGCCGGGTTGTATCAAGAGCTTAACGCTTACAGCCAGGTGGGCAGTGTCAATATAGCCTCCAGTCCTGAAATGCTCAAAACCATGCAGCGCAATGTCAGCCGCGCCAAAGGCATCGGCCTGAATGTGGAAATTATTTCACCAAAGGAGGCTTTGGAACTGATCCCGTGGATGAGTCCTGAAAATCTATACGGCGCCTTCTATTTGCCCGAGGACGGGCATATCGACCCCCATGAAACCACCTATGCTGTGGCCAAAGCCGCCACGCAATTGGGCGCCGAAGTTTATACCCGCACCCGCGTAACCGGAATCGAAATTTCAGCCAGAGGGGAAGTCATCGGTGTAAAAACAGACAAGGGGGATATTCGCTGTGAGGTGGTCGTCAATGCCGCCGGCATCTGGGGTGCCCAGGTGGCTGCCATGGCCGGCGTTGTCATTCCTTCCACCCCGGTAATTCACCAGCATATCGCTCTGGAACCGGTGGACGGCCACGAGATTCCGGGTGAAAGCCCCACCTTCCGCGACTATGATTATCTGGTTTACGGCCGGCCCGAAAGCGGAGGGTATCTGGTGGGGGGCTGGGAACTCGATCCGTCGGCCTGCTGGATCGACGGCGTTCCCTGGGAACACGAGGCTTCGGATCTTCCCAGTGATATAGATCGTTTTGCCCCCATGCTGGAGGATACGATTAAACGCATGCCGTTTTTGGCCGAAGCCGGGATGATTCGGCTTGTGGCCCACCCGGATGCCTTCACTCCGGATGCCGGTCCCCTTTTAGGGCAATGGCCCGACCGCAAGGGCTTCTGGCTGGCCTGTGCGTCTTCGATGCAGGGCTTCGGCGGGGGTGGGGGTATCGGCAAGGCAATGGCCGAGTGGATTATTGACGGCCAAACCGAATGGGATCTTTATGCCTATCGCGCCTGGCGCTTTAGCCGCAACTACCATGACCCTTTTTATGCCGCCGAGCGGGCCCGGGAATGTTACAAATACTATTACTACACCCATTATCCCCACGATGAAAGTACAGTCTGTCGCCCGCGGCGGATCAGTCCCCTGCATCAACGGATGCAGGATCTGGGAGCGGTATTCGGTACCAAAAACGGCTGGGAACGGGTCAACTATTTCAATCCCGGCCATAGCTGGCGATTAGCCGGTGAGGATCAGAGAGAATGGGGCGGCTGGGACAAACCGGCCTATTTCGATGCCGTCGGCAAAGAATGCGAGACAGTCCGCCAGCGAGCGGGCATGATCGACATGAGCAGCTTCGGGAAAATTGACCTTAAAGGCCCTGGGGCTCTGCCCCTGCTGCAGCGGCTGGCCTGCAACGATATGGATCGGCCGGAGGGGGCCGTCATCTATACCCAGTTTCTGGATCAACAGGGCGGCATTGTGGGGGATGTGACTGCCACCCGTCTGGCGGATAACCATTTCCGGGTTATCAGCGGTTCAGCCTTTGTGGATTCAGATCTGGGATGGATTCGAACCCACCTTAAGTCCGGCGATCCGCCTGTGGCTATCCGGGATGTGACCGAAGATTTCGCTGTCATCGGTTTGTGCGGTCCCCGTTCCCGTGATCTACTGTCGGCGGTAACCGACAGTGATGTATCCGATGCGGCACTGGCGTATATGACGGCCCGGGTTATCGACATCAACGGTATAGACGTCCTGGCCCAGCGGATTTCTTACACCGGAGAGTTGGGTTGGGAGCTTTATGTTCCGGCCGACCGTTGTATTTTTGTCTGGGACCGTCTCTGGCAGGCAGGTCAGGAAAGCGGTGTAAGAGCCTTCGGCTATAAAGCGGTGGATGCCTTGCGTCTGGAAAAAGGTTATGTGGCCCTGACAAGCGATATCACTGCCAGCGAAAACCCCTATGAGGCGCGATTGGGTTTCTGTGTCAAATTGAATGCCGGTGAATTTATCGGTCGCCAGGCCCTGCTGCAAAAAAAGGCCGACGGTATCCAGCAGCAATTGCATACCCTCGTTATCGGCGGCCAAGACTATCTCACACTTTATGGCGGGGAAGCCGTCATCTGTGAAGGCAAAGTCATCTCGCGCCTGCGCAGCGCCGGTTATGGTTATACCGTCAGGAAAAATATCGGCTTTGCTTATCTGCCCCTGGATCAGGTCCCTGAAAAGACTAAACTTGAGGTTGAAATATTCGGCCAAACGGTGGCCGCCGAGATCGCACCGGATGCTTTATACGATCCCGCAGGGGGGAGGCTTTGAAGTGAATGCTTAAAAGTTTGTCTTGAAAACTGAAATTATTCTTGTTTTTTTGCAAGATGGTGGCTAAGTGGATAGACATTTATTTTTTACAAAAGATTTTTTTAAGTTCGCAAGTTGCTAAGCTTATATCCAGATCACGAAAGGAGAATGAAAGTTATGGTTAAGGCAGTTACAGGAACTCAACGTGCAATTGATGGCTTATGTGTCAATACGATCCGAACCCTGGCGATGGATGCAGTGCAGGCCGCTAATTCAGGCCATCCCGGAGCGCCCATGGGTCTGGCCGCAGCCGCTTATGTGCTGTGGACCCGTGTTTTAAAGCACAACCCCAAAAACCCCGCTTGGATGGATCGGGACCGCTTCGTGCTATCGGGCGGCCATGCCTCCATGCTGCTTTACAGCCTGCTTTTTCTGACCGGATATAAGCTCAGTCTCAATGAGATCAAAAACTTTCGCCAGTGGGGCAGCCTTACCCCCGGCCATCCGGAATACGGTCATACACCCGGCGTGGAGACCACCACCGGTCCGCTGGGGCAGGGATTTGCCAACGCAGTGGGCATGGCCATGGCAGA
>JAIVWA010000080.1:0-11842 GCA_049190255.1 Gammaproteobacteria bacterium
AAAGAAGTTTTAGCAACAGAGGTGATATGGGTTGGCGAAGGATAGGCTGTATCGCCAACCATATCCTAAACCAGACATGATTAACTATAAGGAGGTGGCTATGCGAAAATCTTTAATTCTAATGATGGTTATTGCAATTGGGTTGTTTTCATTTGCCGGTGTCGAGTGTTTTGCGGCTGATGAGATCAAGGTCGGGGCGGTGCAGCCCGTCACCGGACGGTTTGCCTTTGCCGGTGTCCATATCAATGCCGGGCTTGAGGATGCGCTGATGATGGCCAACGAGGAAGGGGGCATCAACGGCAAACAGATCAAGTACATCATGGAAGACGGCACCTACAACGTCAATGTGTCCGTCGCCGCCTTCAAACGCATCATGGCCCGGGATAACCCGCTCATCATGTACGGCGAGAGCACCGGCATGGGAAAGGCCGTCGCACCGGAGATTAAAGACCGTTACAAAGTATTGTACAGCTCCACATCATTTTCCAGCGAGTTGGCCAACGCCGCCGCTAACCCCTATATCTTCGTGCCGGGGCCGACCTACAGCGACATGTTCGGCATTTTACTGAAATACATTGCCAAAGAAAAGCCGGGCGCCAATGTGGCATTTTTTTACAGCGATACCGAATTCGGGCGCGACCCGGTTCCGTACGGCCGAGAGATGTGCAAAAAACTGGGGTTGAATCTGGTGGCCGAAGAAGTGGCCAAGGTGGGTGGGGTGGATGTGGCCTCCCAGGTGCTGGACCTGAAACGCAAAAAAGCGGAATATGTTATTTTTCAGGGTTATGTTCTTTCACCGGTCCCTGCTGTGATTAAGCAGGCTCGCGATTACGGATTGAAGGCCAAATTCATGGGCACCCACTGGGGGACCCACAAGATGCTGCTGGATAAGATGGGTCCTTTGGCCGAGGGTTATCTGGGGGTCATGCCTTACGCTTTTTACTATCAGGATGACATTCCCATGATCAAAAAGATCCGGGCCTGGAACCAAAAACACCACCCGGACGTCAAATACCGGCCGACCTCTTACATGCAGGGCTTCTTTACCGGTCTGGTTTTTGTGGAATGTCTCAAGCGCGCCGACAAAGCCGGCGATCTGACCGGTGACGGCCTGGTGAAAGCCCTGCAGTCGATCAAGGATTTCGATGTCGGCGGCCTGATGGCACCGATTACGGTGGTCAACAACAAGATACCCATGGGTCGGGTGTACAAGGCCAACGTGGGCAAAAAGGTGTTCGAGCCGATATCGGATTGGATCCGAATGGATTAAAGCCGAAACTGCATGATGGTTGGGTTCTGTCTCCAGCGACGGATCAACCCAACGGCGTCAGTTGAACGGTCTTTTTATTCTTTTTTTTCGGTGGGAGCGGCTTTCCAGCCGCGAACAGTTTTGAGTATGGCAACGTTGATCGCGGCTGGAAAGCCGCTCCCACAATCCAATAAATAGTATGCTAATTCATAACCCGGACCAGCCGGAACTGACTATTCAATCGACAATATTCAATCATTAAATATAAACCGAAGAACCCATGACGGAACATTTAACTTTACTTGCACTGCTCAAACGCAACGCCGAGCGTTTCGGGGACAACCGGGTGGCGATCCGCGAAAAGGAATTCGGCATCTGGCAGTCCACGACCTGGCAAGGATACTATGAACATGTGAGGGATTTCGCGCTGGGACTGCGCACGCTCGGTTTCAAGCGAGACGACAAGGTTGCCTATGCCGGCGACAATCGTCCCCAGGGATTGTATGCCGAGCTGGCCGCCCAGGCCCTTGGCGGTGCCATCGTTGGTATTTACCCCGACAGCCACCTGGACCAGGTGGAATATGTCATCAACCATTCCGATTCGATTTATGTGGTGGCCGGTGATCAGGAGCAGGCCGACAAAGTTCTGGAACTCAAATCCACTTGTCCCGGCGTAAAAAAAGTGATTGTGGATGATCCCAAGGGCATGCGTCATTATGACGATCCGATTCTCGTTTATTTTAAAGACATTCAGAAATTGGGCCGGGAGTTGGCGGCCGAACAACCCCATTTGTTCGACGAGATGATCGCCGGGTTGACGCCCGATGATGTCGGCATGATCAATTACACCTCCGGGACGACCGGGATCCCCAAGGGCAGTATGATCACCCAGAAGAACATGGTGGCGGTGGCCAGATTACAGGATATGGTGGATTCTGCCCGGGATGATTTTGAATATGTTTCTTTTTTACCCTTTGCCTGGATCGGTGAGCAGCAATTCGGCGTGTACTGGCCGCTTTACAAAGCCTTTACGGTGAACTTTCCCGAAAAAGTCGAAACCGTCCAGGAAAACATCCGTGAAATCGGGCCTCATATACTGCTGGCCCCCCCGCGAATCTGGGAAAAAATTTGTTCGGATATCCAGGTCAAAATCCAGGAGGCGGGCTGGATCAAAAGGCTGGTCTATAAAGCCTTTTTGCCTGTGGGTTACCGCCTGGCTGACTTTACCCTTGAAAAAAAGCAACCGCCCCCGGGATGGCGGGTGCTAAACTGGATTGCCTATCTGGTTCTTTTCCGTTCACTCAACAATTTTTTTGGTCTGACCCGTTTACGCCATGCTTATACCGGGGGGGCTCCCCTGGGACCGGAAATATTCAAAATGTTTTTGGCCCTGGGGGTCAAGATCAAACAAGCTTATGGTGCCACAGAAACCACCGCGGCGACCATTATCCACCGCACCGATGACATTCGTATAGACACGGTAGGGGTGCCCCTGCCGGAAATTGAAGTCAAAATCACGGATACGGGAGAATTGCTTACCAAAGGCGATACGGTTTTCAAAGGCTATTATAAAAATCCCGAAGCCAGTGCCAAAGCGATCCGGGACGGCTGGTTTTATTCCGGCGATGCCGCCGTGATCGATGCCGATGGTCATGTGGTTATCATCGACCGCATGGCCGATGTCATGAAGCTTTCGGACGGCAGCCGTTTTTCACCTCAGCTGATTGAAAACAAATTAAAATTTTCACCGTTTATTATGGATGCGGTGGTCATCGGTCAGGAGAAACCATACATTGCCGCCATGATCTCGGTTGATTCCGGAAACGTGGGCAAATGGGCCGAAAATAATCAGATCGCCTATACGACCTTTACCGATCTCTCCCAAAAAAAGGAAGTCTATGAGTTAATCGCCCGGGAGGTGGCCAAGACCAACCAGTCCCTGCCCCGGGTGGCGAAAGTCAGGAGATTTGTTCTTTTATATAAGGAACTGGATGCGGATGATGAAGAATTGACCCGCACCAGAAAGGTGCGGCGCAAATTCGTCATCGAGCGTTACAGGGATCTGATCACAGCCCTGTACGGCGATAAGGAAGAACTCGATATCGAAGCGGATATCAAGTACCAGGATGGAACCGGGTATCGGATGAAGACCCGGGTGACGGTTAAGGAAGTAAGTGTTGATTGAGTTGATTGGGTTTATTGAGTTGGCTGGTTTGGTGAAAGGTCAAAGGTCAAAGGATAAAGGATTGATGTTCAGGGCCAAAGGTTGAGGGCATAACGCGAGGCATATTATAAAAGGCATTCATAAGATTTCGGTATCCGTAATCGAATGATTTAGAATTCACTCCCCTGACACCTGAAACCTATCGTCTGTCACCTCTGTCTTCTGGTTACATGATGCTGGGAATTCGGCTTGCGATGTAAAAACCTTTTTGATTGCCTTATTTTTTTTTGCATTGCACGGCTGAGCACGGTGCGAGAGGACTTGATTAATTTTAGCTTTTTGGGGCACACTCCGACAATTCAGGAAATTAAGTATTTGGGTTGAATTATGGACGATTCAGTAGAATACCAGCTAAAATTAGAAGACCTCCACCTGAGCTTTGGCGGCTTAAAAGCGCTTTCCGGTGTTAGCACCGGCGTGAAAAAAGGCGAGATATTTTCCATTATCGGACCCAACGGCGCCGGCAAAACCTGCCTGTTGAACTGTATTAACAGCTTTTATCAGCCTGAAAAGGGAAAGGTCATCTTTGAAGGCCGCGATATCACGAACCTCAAGGCCCATCGGATCGCGACCCTGGGCATTGCGCGGACTTTTCAAAATGTTGAGCTGTTCGCCCACATGACGGTTCTGGACAATATCAAACTGGGCGGCCACGTGCATTTGAAATCCGGTGTCTTTTCCGGGGGCATTTATTTCGGCAAGACCCGTCGGGAAGAGATGGCGTTTCGCAAACACATCGAAAAGGAGATCATTGATCTTCTGGAAATCGAACACATTCGCAAAAGGCCTGTTCACACCCTGCCCTATGGTCTCCAAAAACGAGTTGAAATCGCCCGGGCCCTGGCCATGCGCCCTAAAATTCTTCTACTGGATGAACCGTGTGCCGGCATGAATTTAGAGGAAACCGAAGACATCGCACGGTTTGTGCTGGACATTAACGAGGAATGGGATGTGACGATTATATTAATCGAACACGATATGGGGGTGGTCATGGATATTTCCGACCGGGTGTGTGTTTTGGACTTCGGCATCAAAATTGCCGAAGGCGATCCCCTAAAAATCAGGCACAACGAGCATGTCATCAAGGCTTATCTGGGGGAAGAGGATAAGACATATTCGAGGTTAGGTGCATAACTTTTGTCTGTGGTTACCGTCAGAGGAATTAGTTCTTAGTATTAATAATGGAACCCTTACTTGAAGTCAACAACATCGAAGTCATCTATCACAATGTCATCCTGGTACTAAAGGGGATGTCGCTCAAGGTCGAGGAAGGCCGGATTGTTACCATTTTGGGGAACAACGGGGCCGGCAAAACCACGACCCTGAAGGCTATCTCGGGACTTTTAAAATCAGAAAACGGTGAAGTCACCGACGGTCAGATCCGCTTTAAGGGCAAAAGAATTGACAGGCTTTATCCGGAAGAGATTGTCCGCATGGGTATCTTTCAGATCATGGAGGGTCGGCGGGTCTTCGAGGACCTTACGGTTGAAGAAAATCTGATCGCCGGTGGCCATACTGTAAAAGACAAAGCCCGGTTGAAACAGGGACTTAAGATGGTATATGAGTATTTTCCCAGGCTTCACCAGCGCCGCAAAGTTCTGGCGGGCTACATCAGCGGCGGCGAACAGCAGATGCTGGTTATCGGCAGGGGATTGATGGCATCTCCCAAGCTTATGCTGATGGATGAACCGTCCATGGGACTATCACCCCTGCTGGTAGGCGAAATTTTTAAAATTATCCGGCGCATCAACCGGGAAGAAGGGGTCAGTATTTTACTGGTTGAGCAAAATGCCCGGCTGGCGCTCAGTATTGCCGATCACGGATATGTCATGGAAAATGGACGCATTGTTCTGGATGATTCGGTGGAAAAGATAAAGGACAATGCCGACATCAAAGAATTTTATCTCGGGCTGACCGAGGTGGGGAAAAAAAAGAGCTACCGGGATATAAAACACTATAAGCGAAGAAAACGCTGGTTGACTTGATGTCAATTTTTACCCAGATATACCCCGTCATAGTCCAGGCTGGTTAACCGTTGCCCTTCGGCAATAACCTTGGCATCCACAACCTCGGCCAAGAAGAGCGTGTGGTTGCCGGGACTGAATTTATCAACGACCTTGCCTTCAAAGTAGGCAATGCAATCTTCTAAGACCGGGCTCCCTGTTTTTCCCCGGTTCCATTGAAGGGAAGAAAATTTTGCTTTGGAATCGGATCCCTTAAAGCGTTTTAAAAGATCCGCCTGATCGCGGGCCAATACATGCAGGGCCAGGCACCCGCTTTTTTCAATGAGATGATGGGAATAGCGATGGGTGTGCACCGCCACCATGATCAACAACGGATCATAGGAGACCTGGGAAACCCAGGAGGCAATCATGCCATTGATCTCTTCTTTATAAAATGAGGTTAGAACGTAAATCCCATAGGTCATTGTTCCCAGTGCCTGGATCCATTCATCTTTCATAGAGCACCTGCCTCCGTTTTGTTGGGCCAAAGAAATAAAAAACAATAAAGCGGGCGGCCGTCCGAGCAGAATTAAAACTGATTATACCTAGTATAATATGAAACTACAAAGTTTCTTCTACGATCAGACTGGTCGCTCGCGGCCAGCGGCGCCGCTCCTATTATGATACCAAAGAACAGTAACGTCAAGGTGAGGAAACAATAGCGCCTCCGGTTTTAAACCTTTACCGTTTAGCATTTTCCTGCTACTTTCCACCATAATTTTAGTTTCGCACTGCACCATTCTAATACAAGCGATAGGGCCTTAACGTAAGAACTCAAATATGAACCAACAAAGAAATTCTCAAACAAAAGAACAAGTCCCGGAACCCGGTAACGGAGTTTCCGGAATTTCAGCCAGCCATTTACTCCCCATCGCCATCCTGGCGCTGGTCAGCCTGGTTGTTTATTTTAATTCTTTGACCAACGGTTTTGTCTATGATGATTATGCCACCATCGTTGAAAATAAGTACATCCAGCATCCCGGGAAAAATCTGCCTTCCCTGTTTAGTCGTTCCTACTTTAATATGGCCTCCGGAGAAGCAAGCTATCGACCGGTCGCCACGCTGTCTTATTACCTGATTTATTCAATCGGCGAACTCAACGCCACCTACTATCATCTGTTCAGCGTTTTACTGCATGCCCTCAATGTCATCCTGGTTTACCTGCTATCCAATTTAATTATCAAGAATCGTTATTCGGCCTTGATTGCCGGGTTGTTGTTTGCCTGTCATCCGGCACTTACCGAGGCGGTTGATGCCATCTCCTACAATGAAGATCTGTTGGCGGCCGCTTTCTTTTTTATGGCCTTTATCTGCTACGCCGGCATAAAAACCGGAGAGGTCAAATCCTGTATCAAAGTTTACGGTCTATCTTTATTTTCTTTTCTGCTGGCCCTGCTGTCAAAAGAGATGGCAATCACGCTGCCGGCCGTAATTTTTTTGTATGACCTGGCAATTAGAGATGCCGGCGGGCGATCCTTTTCTTTAACGTCAATTCTGCACACAATTAAAGACAGAATATATTTTTATTCGGGGTATGTTGCCGTCGGCCTGTTTTATCTCTACCTGCGTTTTGTGGCCTTTTACCACCCCGGGGAATCCATCAAACCCTTTTACGGCAGCCTGATTGAAAGAATTATTTATCTGCCGGTTCATATTTTCAGCTTTATTAAGCTGGCGGTTTTTCCTGTCGATCTTAATGCCGACTATGTGTTTTCCTATCCCGGCGGCTTTTTCGAGACCAATAATCTTATCGGTCTCGTTGTTGTGTCAGGGCTGGTCGCTGGCAGCTTTTTCATTTACAAAAAGTCAAAGGTGATTTTCTTCGGCCTCTGGTGGTTTTTAATTTGCCTGTCTCCGGTTTATAATCTGATCCCGCTGTTCAATCCTTTTGCCGATCGCTACCTGTATATTCCGCTGGTTGGCTTTTGTGTGGCAGCTGCCGTTGTTTTAAATGACTTCTTAAAATCGCGATTGTCCCGGCCAAGGGCCTCTTCAATGATAACGCTGATCTTGGTCATTATCATCGTTGGCTTGTATTCAACGGCGACCATTGCGCGCAATCGGGATTGGAAAGACGGGCTTACCCTGTGGTCCAAAACGGTCAAAAGTTCACCCAACAGCAGTGTCGCCCACGGGAGCCTCGGCCGCGCGTATCAGGAACTGGGGCGCACGGATGAGGCCGTCGAAGAATACAAAAAGGCCATCGCCATCTACCCGGATGACTATAAAGCCCATTACAACCTTGGTGTTGTTTATGATCAGCAGGGACTTCTTGACACAGCCGTCCAAAGCTATCAGCGGGCCATTCAGATAAACCCGGCCTATCCCAATGCTCACTTTAACATCGGCATCATCTACCAAAAGCAGGGGTTAATGGATAAAGCCATCGGTCATTTCAGAAATGTGACTGAACTGGACCCTGCCGATTTCAAAGCCCGCAACAACCTCGGTGTCGCCCTTGCCGTGCAGGGTAATTTGGATAAAGCGATACAGGAATGGGGAAAAGTTTTGGAGATAGATCCGGCCAACAAAAGCGCCCGGGAAAATATACTGAAAGCACGGGAGATGATAAAAAAATCCGATTGATCGTTTTTTATTCTTTCCCACATAATAATTTCATCAAGTTCACGGTCGATCGAATTAGCGTCAAAGGCCTCTGTTCCTTTCCAACCAGCTTCCAAAAGCGTAAAGCGGAATGGATTGAATGTTGTTTCCTTTTTCGAAATTATCGAGTGATACCTTAACCCCTTCAGATATGTCGGGGTTGGTTTTTAATAATAATTGCATACTTTTCAATCGTCCGGAGGTGCCGGCCTTGACTTCAACGGGGGTTACGCCACTGAGGTGCTCAATTATGTAGTCAACTTCTGCGGAACTTCCGCTTTTATCCCTGGCCCAATAATATAGCTTTTCCCGCTTAAAGTTGGTATTGGCACAAATTTCCTGACCGACAAACTGTTCTGAAACAGGCCCTGCGTTAATCAAATTGTAGCTATCCGTGATCCAGCGAGCTATGTTGAGATCACAAGCTCTTTGCATCAGGCCGATGTCAATGAACAGAAGTTTAAAACGTTGTGGGTTATAATTAGCCCCAAGGGGGATTCCGCTGGTTTTGTATATGAAGTTAACAAGATCGGCTTTATCCAGTAAATCAAGGCCGCTTCTCAAATACTTTGACTGAATATCGCGGGAAATCTGGACGAATTTGAACTGATTGCCGACAAGATGGGGGACTCTGGAAAATACGGTATCTATATATTTTAAATCAGAGTATTTAGAACTGTATTTTGGGAAATCTTTAAGATAGGATTCAAGAAGGTCAGCCAACAATTCCTGACATCGCAAATAGTCTTGATGTTCGATGTAGCTTGCCACAACCTGGGGCATGCCGCCTATTGCCAGATATTCCTTAAGCAAAGAAATGGCTCTGTTATGGAGTGCTTCAGGAAATGGCATGCTGACAGGATGTTCCCTTATCTCCTCAAGAAGAATTTGATTTCCTGAATTATGCAGAAACTCCTCAAATGACATGGGGCCTAAGTGCCTGAATGTGACTCTTCCAACAGGGATAGAGATTTTTTCAATAGTGAATTCGAGCAGTGAACCGGCAGCCATAATGTGCAGGTCCGGCATTTCCTCAAAAAAATACCGAAGCGAAATAATAGCCTCAGGGCAGAATTGTACTTCATCGAAGAATAGAAGCGTTTTTCCGATCGTTAATCTTTGGCCTGCAAGTGCTTCGATCCTCCTCAGAATCTTTGCCGGGTCATAACCTGATTCAAAACAGCTATGGAATTCGGGCTGCTTTTCAAAATTAATGCTCAACAGCTGTTCAAACTGCCTGGCAAAATTTTGCTCGATGACGTAAGATTTTCCTACCTGACGAGCCCCGGAAAGAATAAGAGGTTTACGCCCCTTTTCATCCTTCCATTTAATCAGAATATCCTCTATGAATCTTTTCATGGGTTAATTATATATAAAATTGAACGAAAATCAAGGCTGTTTCAATAAATATTGACTGAAATAGGCGGTTATTTTCTTTATAGTTTTGATGGGCGATGGTCTTTATTATGTTAACTACCTTGTGACCGGACAGGTTTGGCATACCTGGCGACGAGCCCAAGAGCCGGAATCCAAGCCCATCTCAGCTTAACATCCCGTCTGAGCTGGCTAAAACATCCTTTTCCTTTGCGCAATTTCAAATTCCGGTTTGATTTTATTCTTGCTCAATTTATGTTAATGGGGTATCAGGGCTTGATTTATAACTTATCTATAATCACTGATCTAGCCCCGACCCCATTTTTTCAGTACAAAAAGTGAAGAATCGTTAAATCAATCAATAAATTTGCAAATGAATGGATACTTATGTCATCAATAAAACCAAATTCCGTCGTTATCAGCGGTACCGGTCTGTATACACCTGAACACGTCATCACCAACGAAGAATTGGTTGCCTCTTATAACCGCTGGGCAAATCAATACAACGCGGAGCACTCGGTGGAAATTGAAAAAGGCGAACTCGAGGCAAAACCCCAGTCTTCCGTGGAATTCATTGTCAAGGCTTCAGGGATCCAGCAGCGTTTTGCCTATGTTAAGGAGGGGATTCTGGACATCAAACGGATGCGCCCGCTTATACCGGAACGCCCCGAGGAAGCCCTTTCCGATCAGGCGGAGATGGCACTCCACGCCGCCAGGGACGCTATCAAAGCCGCAGGAAAGAGCACTGCGGACATCGATGCGGTTGTTGTCTCATGTGCCTATACGCAGCGCTCCTATCCGGCCATTGCAATTGAAGTGCAAAACGAACTGGGGATAAAAGGATTCGCCTTCGATATGCTGGTAGCCTGTTCTGCGGCCACGTTTGCCCTGCATCGAGGCTATGAGATGGTGACCGCCGGTACAGCCCGTTGCGTTCTTTTGATCAACCCGGAGTTGACCTCACCCCAAGTCAACTATTGTGACCGGGACAGCCACTTTATCTTTGGGGATGTTGCCACAGCAGCGATTGTGGAACGGGCAGACACCTGCACGGCTCCCTGCAGTTTTGAAATCATCCATACCAAGGCGATGACTCAGTTTTCCAGCAATGTTCGTTCCAATATGGGGTATCTCAGCCGCGTCAACGATGTGGACCCTTTCGGTCCCGATAAACTCTTCCATCAGAACGGCCGCCGGGTGTTCAAGGAGGTCAACCCCATGGCCGAACAGCATCTCCGCAGCCATGTACAAAGCCTGGGCTTCACTATCCCCGACATCAAGCGTTGGTGGGTGCACCAAGCCAATATCAATATGAACAATATGATTACCAAGCGATTACTCGGGCGGGAAGCTAGTTTTGAAGAAGCACCCGTAGTTCTCGACCGCTATGCCAACACGGCCTCCGCAGGCTCACTGATCGCCTTTCACCTGTACAATAGGGATCTGACTGCCGGCGATCTCGGAGTCATATGCTCATTTGGTGCCGGATATTCCATCGGGAGTCTCGTTGTGCGTAAAAATTAGCAGTGGCCCGCCCGGGAAATTGAGCCAAATTAGACGCCCCTGGTATTTTGCATCATGTGATCGGCCGGGGCATTGAGCGCAAAACCCGCGTTATTGAGGCACTTGTTCATGCTTTCTGCTGTACATCCCGCGCAAATCCTTTCCTACAATAAGATGCTCGGTCAGCTTCAGGATGCCGGAAATACGACCACCCTCGCCCATTACCTGAAATTGCTTGAGTCCGCGTTTCTGATATCGGGCCTGGAACTTTTTAAGCTGGGACGGCGACAAAAACGCGGAAGCAGTCCGAAACTCATCGTCTGGAACAACGGTCTGGTTAACGCGATTTCAGGAGAGTCCCTGAGATCAAGCCGGCTGGATCACTCATGGTGGGGGCGGCTGATCGAAAATGCCATCGGCGCACATCTGCTGAATCATCTTTCAGGATTGCCTTATTCGGTATATTACTGGAGAAACAGGGGGTTGGAGATTGACTTTGTTGTCAAGACTCCGAAGAATATTTGGGGTATTGAGGTCAAATCAGGATGGTCTGGAAATCCGAAAGGTACTTCGCAATTTTTGAAAAGCCACCCCGGTGCCCGAGTGATGATTTTAGGGCACCACGGTATGGCCCTGGAAGAATTTTTCAGGACCGACCCAAGGGATCTGTTTTGATAAACGCCCTTTTCGGCCGCCTACTCGCAGCTCCATACCCCCGATTTTGGTGGCCCAACAATAGCGTTCAGTGACACTGCGCAACCCTTCCATCTGAACAAGTAATAGGACTGGCACTTTATGATGTTGCTGAATTCAGTGGGGTTAGTTCAAAGCAATACAAGGAGAAAAGAAGAACGAATCCGAAACTTTTTCTCAGACTGCCTCCGA
>JAIVWA010000081.1:0-5013 GCA_049190255.1 Gammaproteobacteria bacterium
GTTTATCAAACACCACTGTTTGGCTTTCGCCTGGCTTGTAACTGCCCAGGTTAAACGTTTTCGTCCGGGACATGGAAAAAACATTGTGATCCACTTGGTCGTTGTTGGGAAACAAAACGGTGGATCCCACCGGGATCGGCAACACATGGGGAATGAAGGCCAGGTTTTGCTGATCCATAACGAATTTGGCTTTTGACAGGTCGACATCCGCCGCCGGCGCTTTTGAAAGATAGACTAAGATATCGGCCGGGGTGCGCAACCCTTTTACTTTAACCGTTCCTTTGATTTTGCCGGCCAGCGCGTTTGCCGGAAAGGCCATCAAGGCCAACACGGCCAATGAGAACATAACAGTTATTAACCTTCGCAATTCATTTTCCTCCTAATTACTACCAGACACTGCTGGTGATTAAAATGTCTTTGGCATCCCAGTTTTTAATTGTGGCCAACGGCCTGATAACCGGCCGATAGATGAGACTGGCTTCGGCCGTCGGCTCATCTTCAGGATCCTCGACGGTAAATTCAAATTTGAGCTCTACCGACTTTTTGGGCCGGATGCGGGTATCGGAAACAACCCGGGTGGCTTTCCAGAAGGGTACATGCAGGTTGCCGTTATCATCACCCAGTACCCGGGCAAAAACAGCACCCGGCAGGCCGGCATAATTGCCGTCCTCGGCCTTTCCCTTGCCGGTCCAGTCGGGCAGCCGATCGCCCTTAATCATTTTTAAGGGTTTGCCGTTGGAATCCGTGACCTTGAGCAGCAGCATCACACTGCGCATGGTTTCGCCGGTGGGTACCCAGTGCCCGCCGTTGGTGTTGGTAATATAGACATGAACCGTCAGGGTTTTATTTTCAGTTTCGCCCGCCACCTCCAGAGCCAGGGCAGTTTTTAGCTGGGTCTCGGTGCCGCCGTCAAAATGGTGGGGACGGATGTTTTTGGGCGACCGGTGGGTGCCCCACATGTTGCGGGCGTTACCCTCGACGACATAGTTGTCGTAGGGCAGCATTTCTTTGCGCCAGCTCATGTGGCAGTCCTGGCATTTTTTGCCTTTATTGGAATCGTTGGCCGGCAGTTGATCCTGCCATTGTTTCCACTCCTGATAGGTAGTCTGGATGGGAAGGAAATTGTCACCGCCCAATCCAAAGCCTTCCCATTCGGCCGCCGTATACACCTTGCTGCTGTCCCAGGTTTTGCCGCTTGCCAACTTTTTGGAATGGCTGTGGCAAAGCGAGCAAAACTGCCCCTTGTCAAACAACGGATTATAGGATGCGGCCATCGGGGGGGCGGTTACATCATCGTAGGGGCCGAAGACCAGGATCGAATTCCCGCGAATCGGGGACTGCCGCTCGAGAACGGCGGCCCTGCCGCTGGGTTTGGTACTGTCTTTAATTACTTTTCGCACTTTGTGACAGTAATCACAGCTGATGCCGTCCCATTCCGTCCGGGGAGAGCGCAGCACGTCATTTAAATCCTGGGACCAGGGAATAGCGCCGGCAACGGAAGGCGCGTGGCAGATTGTACAGTTACCCTGACTGCGGGGATTGTCCAGCCGGTATCCCGGCCCCATTCCTTTTCGCAAAAGGGCATCGGTTCCGTAATACATGTCCAGCACTTTGGGATTGGAAGTTGTGTGGGCCATTTTGGATTGATCATAGTAACGGGTCAGCTTCACATGACAGCGGGAACAGGTGACCGGAGAGATAAACCGATATTCGGGCCGGTCATCGAGATAAATCGGGTTTAGTAAAATATCCCGTATCCGGCCGGAGCGTCCGGTCACCTGACCGTTGTTAAACCAGCCTTCCTTGCCGGCCGTCACCCGCAGCTGTGTCCCCGGTGAATGTGCGACGATGAGCTCATAACGTCCTTCCCGGTCGGTAAGGGTATACGCTTCTTCTCCGGCTACCCTGACTCTTGCCTTGTCCACCGGACCATAAGTGGAGGTCACCCGGCCCCGGATAATCGTACCCCGGCGATTGCCGGCTGACGGTTGCGCAGCGCTGACGGTCATAAAATAGCCGGCTGCCAGCAGAGCCGTGCTAACCGCAACCACAAGAATAGAACTTACGACAATTTTTTTCATACCTTCTTCCTGACGATTAGGCCTTGACGACTACAGTACCCTGCATGTTCTGGTGCATGTCACCGCAGATTGCATTACAGGAGAACGTGAAGGTTCCAACTTTATCGGCGATAAAAGATATATAGGTCGCCTTGCCCGGCTGGATGCCGTCGGTTAAATACACACCGAAATCCTTTAAGCTGAAACCATGGACCACATCACTGCTGGTTAACTTGAAAACTACGACATCGCCTTTGGACACTTCAATAACCGGCTTTTCGATCGGCTCTCCCTTTTGTTTCCAGAAGGATACGACTTTATAGGCCGGCACTTCGCCGATTAACCAACCCCTTTCCGCATGCCCGGTAAGCGTGAATTGCTTTGCATCCGGCGGAATATTTTTCGAGGCCGCATAGCGATCATAAAAGGATATACCAATTGGCAGACCCGCTAAAACCAGGGCGATCACCACCAGAAAAAAGAGATCCAGTTTTTTGTTGCCACTTTTCATGAGTCACTCCTGATTCGGGTTAATTTAACAATATCAACCGGCCGGACCGTTTATCCACTCCCAGGAGCTGGACGATCTCATTGCCCGCATCCACAACTTCGACTTCATAGAAACCCCCGTTATCCGTAACCTTGCCGATTTCAAGATCAGGGTTTAATTTTCTTACATAACCGCTGACAATGTCCCGGGCCTGCTCTTCAGTAACAGTAGATTTTTGTGCCAGAAACCCGCTTGAATCACGCCGTTGGGGCACGTAATCACCGCCGCCGGATTGTCCATAGCCACAGGCCGCAGCGATGTCCGTCCAGACAAACTGGGTCATTGCCGCCATAGATAAAATCGCGATTCCCATTACCAATGTTTTGCTTAGCTTTCTCATAATTGTTCCTCCTTGTTATTTAAAGATCGACCTCTCGTTCATCCTAATCAGCAAGCACCATGCCAGATGTCGCAATTAATTAAGATCAATCTATAATATATTGATTTGATATACTTTAATTATACAACCGAATTAAATAAAAAATTTTACAGCAGGGAGATCCCCGAACAGGACCAAAAAGCGGGTATAAAGTATCCGCACATTCGCTCCGGATGAGTAAAAACTACCCGGATGGTCCATTAGGCATTGGGGATAACCTTAAGAGAAATGAGTCGGCAGGATTTAACAGAGCAGAGAACGGTTACTTAAATAAATTGGGGGGGACCCACCCGTATCGGCAAATTGAATGCGCGAAATAGGCATCCCGGGCAGGTGGGTCGGGTCGAATTTATCAGATGCGACAATGAAAATGCCGGTATACGGGTAGGTGCCAAATCCGACACCCGAAGCAATACGGTCAAATTCATTCGGACGGTGGCCTGATTCAAAGCCACATGATCTGTTTTGATCCGCGGGCTGACAACCCTGGTTCGCCATATCCGCATCCATCCCCGGTATGTGGGGATGCGCCGCTGCGGCACAATTTAAACAACCGGCGCCACCCTGACAACTGTTTGCCATAACACCACCGGCTGAAAAACTGAAACCGATCAACAGTATAAATGCGATGCAGAGCGTTCTTCGAGAAAACACATTGAGTATGTTTAGTTTTAGATTCATACCACTAAGTAGTATATAAAAAATAAAACCCGTCGTCAACCATAAAATTGCAAAGTGAGAATACCAAACATATGAGGGGTTAACAAAAAAATGAACATCGAACATCGAACATCGAACGTCCAACATCGAATAATGTATTCTGTCAATTTAAAAAAAGACTGAGCAACACGCGGCGCAAGCGCCTGCGCTGCGCGAGCGAATCTACCCTTCGAAATTTTTCGGTTCAGTATTCTGCGGTCTTTAGATCACGTCTTCAGCGTGATTCGCTTGTTTTAAAATCGATAAAGCGTAGCGTCATCAATATTCGACGTTCGATGTTGGACGTTCGATGTTCGACGTTCAATCTTTTCACTGTTCCGGGCAGGCGGAGTTTCATATAAGGTGGGCCTTTAAATCCGAAATTCCAAACCCAAATCCCAAATCGGATAGATCCCAGATCCCAGATCCCAAATCTCAAATCAAGAATCTCTTTCATTAGATCCAGGAAAAAAGGCAGCGTTCTTATTTGAACACTGCCTTTAATGAATTCAAGGTTGCTTATTATGAAACCCGTATAACTAATGGATGGATACCTGAAAAGCCCCCTCCATGGGATCCTTGAACGGAATGGAAACTTTGAGAACACCATCCTCATAGTTTGCATAAGCTTCCTTAGCATTTACCGGACAGCAAAATGCTGCGGTTGAAACATAGTCATAGTCTGCTCTGGGTGCACTGAGGCTGAAACTGTCATCCAGTAATTTCAGTTTGATATCTTCTTTCTTGACACCCGGGATGCAGATTTCAAGGTTCAGCTTTTTCTCGTCATCGTCCACATAGGAGCAAACATCCGCGGCCATCTTGAATTTTTCTTGTGCCATAATTCTCACCTCCTGTGTTCAATCAGGAAATATTAGTTTAGATTAATATTATCGAAGAAAATCATCCGTAAAATTTAAGCTTTTCGGATTATTTTTCCGCTTATGTTGTTATGGTAATGCACAAAACAAAAATGGCAAGCAGGTGCTGGATGCTCGATGCTGGATACTCGATGCTGGATACTCGATGCTCGATACTCAAAGGTTGAAGGTATAGGGTGTAAGGTGTAAGGTGGAAGGTAAAAGGCTTAGGGCTCACGGCTCAGGGCTAAAAACTAAAATGACAAAATCCTTGGCCGTACGCCTTTTGCCCTGAGCCTTGCGCCTATAATTACAATCCGAAATCCCGTATCCAGTATCCAGTATCGAGAATCAACCAATGACTCAAGCTCTCACAAATAGCCAACTATCAGACCAGGGCGCAAACGCGATCCGCAAAGCCTTCAAAACCTATCGCACGCGGTTCAAAGAAATCACAGAACGTGC
>JAIVWA010000081.1:5019-9785 GCA_049190255.1 Gammaproteobacteria bacterium
CTTCATCCAGTATCGAGCATCCAGTATCGAGCATCCAGTATCGAGTATCCAGTATCGAGCATCCAGTATCGAGCATCCAGTATCGAGAATCAACCAATGACTCAAGCCACATTAAATAGAGAACGGACGGATCGCGGTGCAAAGGCGATCCTGACCGCCTTTAAAACCTATCGCACGCGGTTCAAAGAAATCACAGAACGTGCACAATCGCGTTTTCTCGACCGTGACTGGCAAGCAATGCGGACTGACGCTACTCAACGACTGGAGCTGTACAGAGATGCCGTCGACCGGATCGAAACCGGTATTCGCCAACTTCTGGCCGACCGGGTGCAGGATAGACCGATATGGGCCGACATAAAAGCGGCCTATTCTGCAATGCTGGTTCGCAATGATGATTGGGAACTGGCCGAAACCTTTTTTAACTCCACCACCCGACGCATTTTTTCCACCGTGGGAGTCGATTCAAAGATTGAATTTGTAAACACTGATTTTGACACGCCCCCCGACCCGACAATGTCCAAATGCTTTTACAGCCTGAAAAATCTGGATCCCAACGCGCAATTAATCAAACGGATCCTGGCCCAATATCAATGGATGGCGCCTTTTCAGAATATCGAATATGACACCCGGCAGGCAGCCCATAAAATCAAATCTCACTTACAGAATTTGGGATCATCGGGCAAGATCGAGCGCATCGATATTGTCCAAAGCATTTTTTTTCGGGGCATGGGCGCATACATAGTGGGTCGCATTTACGCCGGGTCCACCCCGGTTCCCCTGGCAATCGCCCTGCTGAATTCGCCCGCTGGGATCGTAATCGACGGCGTCCTTTTAAATGAGGATGATCTCAGTATTCTGTTTAGTTTTACACGATCACACTTTCATGTTGATGTCGACAGGCCTTATGATCTTGTCCAATTCCTAAAAACGATTTTACCGCACAAACGTACCGCGGAACTGTACATCTCAATCGGTTTTCACAAACATGGCAAAACCGAATTGTACCGCGAGCTTCTGGAACACCTATCGGTATGCTATGAGGATCGCTTCGATATTTCCCGGGGGCAACGGGGGATGGTGATGATCGTGTTTAACATGCCCAACGATGATCTCGTATTTAAACTCATACGCGATAGATTTGACACACCCAAAAAGACGACCCGCCGGGAGGTGATGGATAAGTACGATCTGGTATTCAGGCATGATCGCGCGGGTCGATTGGTGGATGCCCAGGCCTTTGAGTATTTGAAATTCGACGGGGGTTGCTTTTCTACCCAACTGCTTACGGAATTAAAGCAGGGGGCAGGCAATACGGTAAGGATTGAAGAGGATGGTATCATAGTCAACCATGTCTATGTTGAACGCCGGGTAACACCGCTGGATATCTTCCTGCAGGAAGCCAGTGAGGCCGAAGCGCGCGAAGCCGTCATTGACTGGGGCAATGCCATCAAAGACCTGGCTGCCAGCGACATCTTCCCGGGCGATATTCTCCTGAAAAACTTCGGCCTAACACGCCATGGCCGCGTTGTGTTCTATGATTATGATGAGCTTTGCTCGTTGATAAGCTGCAATTTCAGAAAATTGCCCTCCCCTTCCGTCAATGAAGATGAGATGGCTGCCGAGCCCTGGTTTTATGTGGATGAAAATGATGTTTTTCCGGAAGAGCTGAAAAGTTTTATAGGGTTCTCCGGATCCTTGAGGGAGGTATTCCTGGAGCACCATGCCGATTTATTTGAAGTGGATTTCTGGCAGCAGACCCAGGATATAATTCGTGCAGGAGAACTGCCCCATATATTTCCCTATGCGCGCCATTGCCGGATAGTATTGCGCCCCCCAAATACATAAAAAAAGTCGAACTGGATATCGAAATGCAATTGCCTTACATCCTGGATTCACCACGGCTTTTGCCGATTTGATGCATTGACTAAGAAGAAAATCGGTCTTAATTTGTCAGAAATCTACTGCATACTTCCAAAGAAAGGATAGAAAAAAATGACCACCACCATTCAAGATAAAGCCATTGAACTTTGTGAAAGACTTTCCTGCCACGAAATTTTAGGCGATGAGGCCGCCTGCATTCAACAGGAATGGGACAGCGACCCACGCTGGAAAGGTATTGAGCGCCCTTACTCACCCGAGGATGTCCTCAAACTGCGCGGAACATTAAAAATAGAATACTCCCTTGCCGAAGCCGGTGCCCAGCGGTTGTGGCATTTGCTTCAAACCGAGGATTACATCGCGGCGCTGGGTGCCATGACCGGCAACCAGGCTGTCCAGCAGGTAGAGGCCGGCCTGAATGCGATTTACTTGAGCGGATGGCAGGTGGCCGCCGATGCCAATCTCGCCGGTGAAATGTATCCGGATCAGAGTCTGTATCCGTCCAACAGTGTTCCTGCAGTGGTCAGACGCATTAACAAAGCCTTGCAGCGCGCGGATCAAATCCAGGTTCTGGATGGTCGCAAACGAGGACCCTACTGGTTTGCTCCCATTGTGGCCGATGCAGAAGCCGGTTTCGGAGGACCGCTGAACGCATTGGAATTGATGAAACAAATGATTGATGCCGGTGCGGCCGGTGTCCACTTCGAAGATCAACTGGCCTCGGCCAAAAAATGCGGCCACCTGGGCGGCAAGGTCCTGGTACCCATCCAGGAGTTCATCACCAAGCTGATTTCTGCCAGATTGGCAGCCGATATCTGCGGGGTCCCAACGCTGGTGATTGCACGAACCGATGCGGAAGCCGCAAATCTGCTCACCAGTGATATCGACGAGCGCGACAAACCTTTTATTGAAGGGAATGAACGAACTTCCGAGGGGTTCTTTTTCTATAAAAACGGCGTCGATACGGCCATAGCCCGCGGATTGGCCTATGCGCCTTACGCAGATATCGTATGGTGCGAAACCTCCCGACCCGATTTGGCAGGCGCCAAAAAATTTGCTGAAGGCATTAAAGCCGAGTACCCGGACAAACTGCTGGCTTACAACTGCTCACCGTCCTTTAACTGGAAGGACAACCTGAACGATTCCGACATCGCAAAATTCCAGCAAGAGCTCGGGGCCATGGGTTATAAATTTCAATTTGTTACCCTGGCAGGTTTTCATGCCCTCAATCTGGGAATGTTTGACCTCGCCTTGAGCTACAAAAAAGAGGGGATGCTGGCTTATTCAAAGTTTCAGCAGCAAGAGTTTGCCCACGGGAAAGAAGATGGCTACATGGCCATTACCCATCAAAAATTCGTCGGAACCGGATACTTTGACCGGGTAATGAATTGCGTTACCGAAGGTGAAAGTTCGGTGGAAGCGCTCAAGGATTCGACGGAAAAGGCACAGTTCTAGGAATGTCGAATGTCGAATGTCGAACTAAGGAATTCTATCGATTTATATAGAAATAAGAGACAGAGCGCAACGATTCCATCCAGAATCTTATTCCGACTTCCGCATTCCCAATTCCGAATTCAAATACTCTGTCATCTGTCGTCTGTAATCTATAAACACAGGAGTTATAGCAGCCATGAAAATCGCCGTGCCCAGAGATGCTTATCCGGGTGAAACCCGGGTATCCCTGATCCCGGAACATGTCGCCAAACTGGTAAAAGCCGGCGCTGAGGTTTCCATAGAATCAGGGCTGGGGCAAACCCTCAGAATCGTCGACGACCAATATGCGGAGGCCGGTGCCGCCGTGGTCGCAGACCGCAATACCCTTATCGAGGAAGCAGACATGATCCTGCGCATCCGCAAACCGCTCCCTGAAGAAGTGGACCGGATGAAGGCGGCCAGCATTTACATCAGTCTGCTGGACCCGTTTAACGAACGTGAACTCATCGATATGTTCATGGCCAAAAAGATCAGTGCGATCAGCATGGAAATGATTCCGCGGATAACCCGGGCCCAGAAAATGGATGTTTTAAGCTCCCAGGCCAATCTGGCCGGTTATGTATCGGTCATTTTAGCCGCTGAGCGGCTGGACAGGATTCTGCCGATGATGATGACGCCGGCAGGCACCATTTCACCGGCGAAGGTATTTGTCATCGGGGTCGGTGTTGCCGGACTGCAGGCCATAGCCACCGCCAAACGCCTGGGCGCCCGGGTGGAGGCCTTCGACACCCGTCCGGTGGTGGAGGAGCAGGTAAAATCGCTGGGGGCGCGATTTGTAAAAATCGACCTGGGAGAAACCGGCCAGACCAAGGACGGCTACGCCAAGGCCTTGACCGAAGAACAACTGCAAAAGCAACGCCAGGGCATGGCCAAAATATGTGCCTCATCCGATGTGGTAATTACGACCGCCCAGCTGTTTGGCCGCAAATCACCCCGGATTGTTACCGAAGAAATGGTTCACGGGATGCAGAAGGGTTCCGTTATTGTGGACCTGGCCGTTGAAGGCGGCGGGAATGTGGCCGGTTCTCAGCTTGACCAAGAGGTTGATGTGAACGGTGTACTGATCATCGGTCTGGGGAATTTGCCGGGAAGAGTTGCGGTTCACGCCAGTCAAATGTTTTCTTCAAACCTATACAACCTGGTGGAAGAATTCTGGGACCCTGAAGAAAAGCAGTTTAATATGAACTTAGACGACGAAATTATTAAAGGCTGTGTGATCACCCACCAGGGAGAAATTGTTAATGAGATGATTTTTAAGCACTATAGTGCTTAAAAATCCGAAATTCGAAATACGAAATACGAAACAATTTCCAATTTCAAAAATTCAAATGACCCAAACAGAACTGCAGATGGAATGATGTCGTGTTACTTTATTGTTTCTGTCATTGAAAAAT
>JAIVWA010000081.1:9794-11825 GCA_049190255.1 Gammaproteobacteria bacterium
TCAATGTCTAATGATTTAAATCAGCAGGAGATAGCATCATGTCTATCGGACTTCTTTTTTTCGTTTTTGTACTGGCCATCTTCCTGGGAGTAGAACTCATCAGCAAGGTGCCGTCTCAGCTGCATACGCCCCTGATGTCGGGCACCAATGCCATTTCCGGGATTACCATAGTGGGTGCCTTAACCGCTACAGGTTCCGGTGCGGATCTGCTGGGAACCATACTGGGTACGGCGGCGCTTATTTTTGCCACCGTCAACGTGGTCGGCGGATATCTGGTCACCAACCGCATGCTGGCGATGTTTAAACTCCGAGGCAAGGAAAAGAAATGACAGACTACTCCCAAACACTCATCGACCTGGGCTATATCGTAGCCTCAATTCTCTTTATTTTGGGCATTAAAATGCTCGGCCGACCGGAGCGGGCGCGCAGGGGCAACATGGTGTCAGCCCTGGGGATGCTGATCGCAATCGTCGCCGTGCTGTTTGAGTGCTGTCTTGACTATACCTGGGTCATTAGCGGTCTGGTGATCGGCTCTCTCATCGGCGTGATTGCCGCGCGCACCGTCAAAATGACCTCGATGCCCCAGATGGTGGCATTGTTAAACGGATTCGGTGGAATTGCCAGTTTTCTGGTAGGATGGGAAAACTATCACAGCCAGCCCGACAATATCCTGTTCGTGCGGGTCGCCGTAATGCTGGCTGTGCTGATCGGCGGTGTCGCATTTTCAGGCAGCCTGGTGGCCTACGGCAAACTGGCCGGAAAAATATCCGGACGATCCATTCTTGTCAAGGGACATCGTTGGCTCAATATCGGCATTATTGCGGCCATCTTAATTTTTGGCGCTATTTTGATTTACTTCCCGCCCGGGCTTCTGATGTATGGGGTGTTTATCCTTTTTATGGCCCTGTCCCTGGCACTGGGTGTCTTCGGGGTTATACCTATCGGTGGTGCGGATATGCCGGTGGTGATTGCACTGCTAAACAGTTATTCGGGTCTGGCCGCATGTGCGGCGGGCTTTATCATTTTAAACAACGTGCTTATCGTTGCCGGATCACTGGTCGGTGCCAGCGGTCTGATTCTCACCGGCATCATGTGCAAGGCCATGAACCGATCCCTGGGCAACGTATTGTTCAGCGGGCTTAAAGCCGTCTCGAGCACGGCGGTGTCCGCAACCGTTCAGGGTGAACCCAAGCCGATCACACCCGAAGACGCTTATTATATCCTGGAAGCAGCCCGATCGGTGGTTATCGTGCCCGGTTACGGGATGGCCGTGGCCCAGGCCCAGCACGCCGTTCGGGAGTTGGGAGAAATACTTGAAAACAACGGTGCCGAAGTCCGGTATGCCATCCATCCGGTGGCCGGCCGTATGCCCGGACACATGAATGTCCTGCTGGCCGAAGCCAATGTACTTTATGAGCAACTGGCTGAAATGGATGATGTCAACCCCATTATGGAAACCGTTGACGTATGCATCGTTATCGGCGCCAACGATGTCGTCAACCCGGCCGCCAGAGAAATGGAGTCGAGTCCGATTTACGGCATGCCGGTGATCAACGCCGACAAAGCCAGAATGGTAATGATCCTGAAACGCTCAATGGCGGCTGGATTCGCCGGTGTTGACAATCCGCTTTTTGTTAAAGAAAATTCCAGGATGCTGTTCGGAGATGCCAAGCAAACCGTTCAGCAGCTGGTGGCTCAATTTAAGGAAAGCTGAATCTCGATGCTGGATACTGGATACTCGATACTGGATGCTCGATACTCGATACTGGATGCTCGATACTCGATGCTGGATGCTCGATATAAAAGACTCGCAGTCCAAGCAATAAATAATTGGTATAAGGTCGAAGGTAGAGGGCATAAGGTTTGATGGAAGTGGCGCAGGGCTCATGGTCTAAAATAGGACTTCTTCCTTATTAAAATCCGAAATCCGAAATCCCATATCCGAAATCGAAGTCCTCTGAAACCTGCCTGTCCGCCGAAGCCCGGAGGGCGTAGGAGGGACACCTGAAACCTTTACCTCCGGAAGGATTA
>JAIVWA010000082.1:0-11819 GCA_049190255.1 Gammaproteobacteria bacterium
TGAGTCCTTGCACCCCTCTGGCAGAGCCCTTACCCATACCATCCTGCAATGAAATCAACACCACCGGACGATGATACTTTTGCATCAGCCGGGAAGCGACAATTCCCAGTACCCCGGCATGCCATCCTTCCCGAGACAAAACCAGGGTTTGTCGGCGCAATAAGGATGGGTTGCTTTCTATAAACCGCTGAATATCTTTCAGGATTCCCTTTTCAAGATCCTGTCTTTTACGGTTCAGCAAATTAAGCGTGTGCGCTGTTTTTTCCGCAGAATCGGTGTCGGTGGCGCATAAAAGATCAACCGCCCGTGCAGCGTGATCCATGCGGCCGGCGGCATTTAACCGGGGAGCCAACCTGAAGGCGATATCCTCTGCATTCGGCGACTGGTTTTGGATGGCGCTGGCTTCCACCAGCGCCCTCAATCCGGGGCGATGGCCGGCCTTGATGAGTTCAATCCCGGTTTTACATAAGATGCGGTTTTCCTCGATGAGCGGCACCATGTCGGCCACTGTGCCGAGGGCCACCAGATCACAATATTCCTTCAAATTGGGTTCCGGTTTCTTATCCCAGAATCCTTTTTTTCGCAGGTGTGTTCGCAGGCAAATTAACAGAAAAAAAGCCACCCCGACTCCGGCCAGGTTTTGCAGTCCCGCACTGCAGTCAGGGCGCTTGGGATTTACTACCGCCAAGGCGGGCGGGATGTCTTCGGAAATATTGTGGTGATCCGTAATAACCATGTCAATACCGAATCTGTTGGCCGCTGCCACTGCTTGATGACTGCCGGAGCCGCAATCGGCGGTGATGATCAAATTGACTTGATTGGGGCGTGCGTATTGAGAAATATGCCGGGGCTGGATACTATAACCTTCCGTGATTCGGTGGGGAATGTAATAGGAAGCATCGGCCCCGACATACCGCAAAAAATTCAGCAGGACAACCACCGCGGTAATGCCGTCAACATCATAGTCGCCAAAGACCAGGATTTTTTCATGGTCGACAATGGCTTTGTAAATGCGATCGACCGCCGCCTCCATATCTTGCAGAGAAAAGGGCGGCCGTAAATTGTTCAGGGAGGGGTTTATAAAGCTTTGCGCATCCGGCAGCGTTAAAATATCGCGGTTGACAAGGACCGTGGCGGTAATGGGATTGCAGTTCAACTGCCGGCTCAATGTTTTTACGGCTTCCGGGTCCGGTTGAAGCCTGTGCCAGTGTTTTTCCATAAATGCGCCCTATATCCTAGATTGAAGGGAGGGACAACTAAAATGATTTTTTATTGAAATAACCCATGATATGATTATAATAATTAAACGACTTTAATCAGTGTTTGAGCGTGTAACTCTTGTCATGTCAACCAATCATGTGTCTGGCGAAACCATTAAGCAGTATTACCGTGTCGATCGCCGGGAAATCGCCTTTTTAAGATTTATTTTCGAAGCCTACGATGGTCTGGCGGTTTTGGAAACGCTGGATCCGGAGGCCGGTTTGATTGTTTTCCACATTGCACCCGGCTGTGAAGGTGATGTCGAAACAATATTGCAGGATCTTCAAAAGGATATCATGATGGAGCCGGCACCTGACCCGGATCCGCCGAAGGCGGAGAATTGACTATTGAAAATTGATGAATTCGTAAAGAGTCGAATTCATCAATATTCAATCTCATCAGGTTATAGGGATAAAGCCGGTAATAAATTATATGGTAAACAAATACCTATATTTAAACACCATCGGATGCCAGATGAACGTTTATGACTCCGAGCAGATTGCCATGCAGCTGGCTCGACTGGGATATCAGCAGACATCGACCCTGGAAATGGCGGATCTGGTTATTGTCAACACCTGTACCATCCGGGCCAAAGCCGAGCAAAAAGCCTTCAGTTTTTTGGGACGGCTTGCCAGACTGAAAAAAAAGAAACCGGGTCTTATTGCCGGCGTTGGCGGATGCGTGGCCCAGCAGGAAGGAGAAAAAATATTTAAGCGGATTCCTTACCTTGATCTCGTATTCGGAACCCAGGCCATCGATCGGCTGCCCGAATTAATCCAAAAAATCGAGACCAAACGCTGCCGCATTGTCGATATTGCAATAGACGATAAACCTGAGTTTGCGGAGGCCCATTCCATTGTCCGGCAGAATAGCCAGATGTCCCGCTTTGTCACCGTCATGCGCGGCTGCGATAATTTTTGTTCATATTGTGTGGTCCCCTATGTGCGCGGCCGGGAGACGAGTCGACATCCGGACGTTATTATTAATGAAATCCAAGAACTTGCCCAAGCCGGCCTCAAAGAAGTTACCTTGCTCGGTCAAAATGTAAACAGTTATGGAAAAAAGGAGGGCCTGTGTTCCTTTACGGAATTGCTCTCCCGCGTTCGGAATATCGAACAGCTTTTGAGAATACGATTTACAACCTCCCACCCCAAGGATTTGGATGATGACTTGATCAACGCATTTAGAACCAATGATAAACTGTGTAATCATATACATTTGCCGGTCCAATCGGGATCCAATCGTGTATTAAAACGCATGAATCGCAAATATTCAAAAGAGCTGTATCTTGACAAAGTCGCCAAACTCAGGGATACTTGTCCTGATATTGCGATTACATCCGATATCATTGTCGGGTTTCCCGGAGAGTCGAACGCCGAATTTGATGAAACCCTGGATTTGATTCAGACGATCGAATTTGACGGTCTTTTTGCCTTTATGTATTCCGATCGTCCCAATGCACCGGCTGCGAAATTTGATCAAAAGGTTTCAGAACAGCAAAAGAAGGATCGGCTGCAAAATATCCTGGACCGGCAGGAAAAGCTTACGAGAATGAAAAATCAGGCGTTGGTTGGTAATATCATGCCAATCCTCGCCGAAGGTTTCAGTAAAAAGCAATCTTCGGGCAATCTGAATCACCCGCATCAGGCTGTCCAGTGGACAGGTCGCACGTCTACAAACAAAATCGTAAATTTTTATCAAGCGGACAATCCTGAGAACTGGGGTGAAATTACGCCGGGAAAATTGGTTTTGATCAAAATTGAAAAAGCGTATTCCCATTCACTGTGGGGTGAGCCCGTTGATAGTAAGTCCCTGGCCGAAGGGTTGAAAGGAGAAGAAAGTTATGCTGCATAAGGTTAGCATAGCAGGTCTAACGATGGATCCAGCATCGAATACCCCCATAATCATTTTAAAATCTGAAGAGGATGAGCAGGCCGTTCCCATCTGGATTGGTTTACTGGAAGCCACCTCCATTGCCTCAGCCCTTCAAAATATAAAATATGAACGTCCCATGACCCATGACCTTTTAAAAAATTTCGCAGATACATTGCAAATTTCAGTAGTCAAGGTTGAGGTCTGTGACTTAAAAGACAACACCTTTTACGCCAGAATATATTTTGTGTCCAAGGATAAGAGTTTTGACATCGATGCCCGGCCGAGCGACGCCATTGCGCTGGCATTGCGATTTAAAGCCCCCATTTACGTGGAAGATTCAGTCATGCAAAAATCGAAAATCAGTGATGGCGACGCTGAAGTCCTTGATACCAGTGAGGAAGGTAAAAAATGGGCTGATTACCTCGAAAATTTGTCACCGGATGATTTCGGGAAGTATAAAGTATAGACGCCGATTCCTGTCCCCCGGCTGCTTTAAACCGTAATCGGGACATGATGAATTCATTCATTCCCAATAAATTGTCTGGCCGTTAATATTCATGGATTCAAAAGCGCCTTGCAGATCTCAGGCGCTTTTATTTTTATGAATTAGTCAAAATCTTTAAAAAGAGAAGAGAAGCGTAGATTTCTAAAGAAAGTCCGATTGTTCATAACTTGTTCATAACTTCTGATCTACCTAAAATCTTTAAAAAAAATTCGTTATTTTTTAAACTGTTAGTTTTAAAAGAAGGGGATCGATTTTCTTAATATGAATAATAAATCCGAATGGATATATTTTGTTGATAACTTTTAGCGATAGTTGCGCAAAGCATGAATAATTCGGTTTGACACCAGCGCGTGCATTTCTATAATAACCCTTCAGCATCCTTAAACTCGTCGTGAATGTTCAAAACCTCCCTGAACGTTAAGCAGTCTATTGGAAAATTTTTATCCCGATAGGCAGCCTAGGGTTCGCCATCATCGCCTAAACTGGTTGAACCACTGCATATAGTGGTGCGTTAACAAAAAACCACCATATATTGTTGACATTGCCTGCAAATTGGGATAGGATTAAACAATAGCAATCTCGAAACGGATCCAACTTTTTGGAGAAACACCATGTCCACAGTCCTAGTTATTGACGATGAAAAAGGAATTTTGCAGATAATTCGCCAGGTGTTAACCAGATTCGGTCACAACGTTGAAACAGCGACTGACGGTCAGGAAGGAATCCGTAAATTTGATGACGGCAGTTTTGATATTGTGATTACCGATATTCGAATGCCCGGCATTGACGGCAATGGGGTTGTGAACCATATCCGAAAATCTGAAAAACAATCAATTCCTGTTATTGCGATATCCGGAACCCCATGGTTAATGGAAGGCAGTGCGTTTGATAAGATTTTAGCGAAACCTTTTCCCATGAAAGAACTGGTTGAGTGCATCGGCTCACTGGTTCCGGTACCTCCCCGGGCAGCGGTGGGGACTTGAAAAGTTTTGTGCTTTTTTTAATGCCTAAAACGTCCGTTTTCATAGATGATCACAGATTTGCCGGATTTCAAATGAGCCGTGACTCTTTTTTTCTCCGTATTCACAAGATCCCAGTGAAGGGCCGATTCATTAAAACCGAGATGACGCTTTCGAGCTGGGGTCAATTTCCGGCTGTCTCCGGCATAGGTATTTGAATAAGAGGAGCCAAGGGCAATATGGCAGTTACCGTTCTTGCCCCCATAGTTTTCATCATACAGGGTGTTGGCCATAAATTGATCGATTCTGGAAAACCTTTTGTCCGTTAATGAGAATTCACCCAGTTTATTGGCGCCTTTATCCATGCTTAACTGCTTTTTAACAAAGTTTTCTCCAGTGTCTGCCCCCACCTTAATCGCCCGGCCGTTTTGAAATTCCAGCCTTACGCCTTCAACGCGATTGCCGCTTCGATAAGAAGGCTGGTCGGCGTAATATTTTCCGCGAATGCCTCGCCAATCGGGTGATAAAAAAATCTCAAAACTGGGAATGTTGCGTCCGGATATACCAACCCATTGTCGGTTTTCGCCGGGAGTCACTTCGAGGTCGATGTTTTCGGACTCCACATGGAAATATTTGACATGCAACGAATTCAGCCATTTTTTAATGAATTGCGCCCTTTTATAGACTCGCCGCCATTCGGAAACCGGGGAGGTTTTGTTTAAAAAACAGGCCCGAACGATTTGACGGGTATAGTCTTCCAGAGACAGGCCGGCATGTTCGGCCAATTCAGCGGTCGGAAACACACACAACGTCCAGCTGAAGGCGCCGCGGGATTCTCTGCGATCGAGAATGTCGCGCATTGTCCTTTGGGCCACGGCGGTTTTACCGATTTTTTGAGGATCAATATCGCCCAGGTGGGTGATGGATTCCGGTGCGTACAGGAAAATGCTTCCATTGAGCCGGGACATCAATTCTTTTTCACCGGGCGGCAAAAAGACAAGCTGGCTGTTCGTTGAAAGCAAATAAAACTGCTTTTCCATTTTGGTGGTTGGATTCATGCGCTGGATGGGATGATATCCTCTGTCAAGCAGTCTGGCATAGAGAATTTCAGCCAGTTTGATGGCCGGTTGGTTGTAGCGAATAAGAACGATGTCATCTCTTTTAAATGGTGATGTCCGGGCAGTAGAAAGTCCCCACCATAGCACATCAGCATATCGTTCAAGCTGGGTTTCGGTGAACATGAGCGGGTTTCCTTTTTGTCAGAAGACAGAGGGCAGATAATAGAGAATAGGTGTCAGGTTTCAGGTGTCAGGTGTCAGGACTGAAAAACACAATTTTTGAAAACTGGAGTCTGTTTATTGAAGACCTCAAAGTCCTCCTTTACCAAATAATTTTGATCTGTCAGCACGCTATTCTGACACCTGAAACCTGACACCTGAAAACTTCGTCAGGTGTCGTGATCATCTTTGAGAAATAAGGCGTGATACTCAGGCTCTGCCAGATGCTTCCTCAGGAGGCGGTTGATTAATTCAAATAATTCCAACAGTTCTTCGTCCGTCATTCTTTTGGTCATCGTTGCCATGAACCTGTCGTCTGAAAATTTCTGGAGATAGCATATAACGGTATTTTCATCGGTTTCGCGGTCCAATCCGTAACCAACCAGTCCCTCGTAAGTTTCAACAAAATTGTGTGTATGCAGCGGCATTTTTTATCTTTCTGGCTCAATGTCCAATTATTTGCGAAAGCAATCCAGGTATCGGCCCACTTTGCCGAAACTATATTATTGAATCGAAAAAATAAAGGAGAATTCCCCATGAAATCCTTTTTCTTTGTTCTGGCCCAATTGACTCTGGTAACGGCAGTGTTTGCCTTTGCTTATCGCGCCGGTTATCGGGATGCACAGTCCAAAGCGATGTCAGTTGTCAGGAAATTTGCCGATCCGGTTACAACCCTGCTCGACCAGTTAATTGAATCCACAGAGAAGACGACTGAGGATGGGAAAGAAAAAAAGGAAAATTAACCGGGGTGTTTTCGTGGCTAAAAGCCACTCCCGCCCACCAGTAACTTTAATACTCAATGACCCTGGATTTCATGAAGTTTCATATGAGCACCGCCTTGTATGGCCGCGAGCGTCCAGTCTGATCGATAAAGAAACTTTGTAGTTTCATACGAGGATTTAGAATTTAGTTGCTTTGGAGCCTGACACCCGAAACCTGACACCTGAAACCTCAATCAGTCCTTCATGGCACCGCTAGTTTCACATTCTTACCAACATGTTGACAGATAAGTGCCCTTAAGGGTCCTAGTTGGGCAGGGCCGGGCGATTATCCAACACCATTCGGATGGTACTCGCCAGTTCATCTTTGACAATCGGCTTCATGATAAACTTATCGATTCCCATTGCCAGGGCTTTTTCTTCTGAAATCGTCTCATTAAATCCGGTACACAGAATCACGGGGATCTGGGGCTTGATATCCATCATCCGCCGTGCCAGCTGATCACCGGTCATTTTGGGCATGGTCATATCGGTAATTACCAGATCAAAACGGTCGGGTTGCGCGGCAAACTCTTCGAGCGCTTCTTGGCTGTCTGTTTTCGGCGTTACATGATAGCCGAGACGCTCTAAAATTTGCTGCTCGATATCGATTATCTGCTCTTCATCATCGATCAGCAGAATGCGTTCCTTGCCGTTGACCACAATAGCGGGTTCATCAGCCTCGATTTTCACTTCCATTTCGTCAATTATCGGCAAATATACTTTGAATGTTGCACCCTGGCCAGGCAAGCTGGATACGGTAATGTCGCCGCCGTGACTTTTGACAATGCCGTGAATGACGGACAACCCCAGTCCGGTGCCTTTGCCCTGTGCCTTGGTGGTGTAATAGGGCTCGAAGATACGCTCCATGACTTGCGGTTCCATGCCGTGTCCGCTATCTTTCACTTGCAGCTCTATATGTTTGCCGACCTTCATACCCACCCTTTCAATGGATTGCTCGTAGCTGAGATGTATCTCTTTCAGGCTGACTTCAAGCTCTCCGCCGGTTTCCTGCATGGCGTGATAGGCATTGGTGCACAGATTCATGATGACCTGATGGATCTGAGTGGGGTCGCCTTTGATCGGACCGCAAGCGTCATCTATATCGCATTCGATTTCAATGGATGACGGAATCGTGGCCCTTAGCAGTTTAAAGACCTCTTTGATGAGGTATTGAACTTTCAAGGGTTTGCGCTCTTGACTGCTTTGACGGCTGAACGTCAGGATTTGCTGAACCAGTTCTTTGGCCCGGTTGGTTGCCTTGAGGATTTCTTTCAGATTTTGTCTGGCCTGGCTGTCCTTCGGAACGTCGTCCATGGTTAACTCTGTGTATCCGACAATCGGAAAGAGGATGTTATTAAAGTCGTGAGCAATACCGCCGGCCAGGGTTCCGATAGCCTGCAGTTTCATCACCTGTTGCAGCTGCTTTTCAGAATTCGCCAGGGCCTTGGTTCTTTCTTCAATCTTTTTTTCGAGAATACTGTTCTGATTGCGCAGCAGTCGAGAAAATTCCAAGCTTTCCAGGGCATTGGCGGTATTGAGCAAAATGATCGACAGCACCGTCATGGATTTATCGGGGAGAATTTTTTTTTATCCGGCAACACACCGATAAACATCCCCCGGATTCGGGAATAGGTGGCGATTACATGCAGCATCAGCTGCTTGGAATGATCATGAGATGAGATCGTCACCCCCCTTCTTTCACGAATGGCCCAGGAAAAAAAGCCTTTATCGATCATGTAGCTGACCTGATTTTTGATAAACTGTTTTTTTTCTGACGGTTCACAGAAAGATAAGATAAAGTCTGATTGGTCCTGATCGACAAAATAAAAGGCCTTGGCCTCAAAGGGGATCAGATAGCTTATTTTTTTTTCAGCTTCTTTGAGAATATTTTCCGGCCCGAAGCCTTTGTTGATGTTTTCCTGAAAATCACCCAGTGAGAGTGCCATCTCCAGCGCATTTTGAATGAGGCGTCTGTTTTCCTCCAGATACTCAATCCGAGTTTGCAGGGTTTCAGGATCCATATTTAGGTTTTTATTCATTTGGTCTTTATAGCTGCAGTAATGATTCCAGCGAATAGAACTGGTGTGTGGCCTGCCCGATTATCGTTTCAAAACTACTGAGCGGCAATTGGAGATTTTCCCAGGCCTCTAAGTCAAGGGGCGGTACAAATTTTTCGCCGCTGCTCCCAATGCCAAGACTGTTAACGATAATATCCGCCAGATGGACGATGGTTGCCGGAATGGGTTGTTGTGCCTCCGACGGTTTGTGATGGTATAATACATTGTTTTCCAAAATCAGAGGCAGCTTCCACTGTTCCATGAGCTGCTTTCCCACCTGAGCATGGTCGTACCCCAAATAGTCCTGTTCTTCTTCGTACAGCAATCTGTTATTATTTCTTGAGCGACTCAATATATTGCGCGATTCATCTGCAAAATACAGGTAAAGTATCAATCGGCCCAGGTCATGCAGCAGCCCGGACACGAACAACTGCTCGGTCTGTCCAAAGTTTTTTTGAGCAGCTAAAATTCTCGATAAAATGCCGCAGGCCAGGCTGTGCTTCAGAAATGAATACATATCAATTATTTCTTTAGGGATATTTTTAAAAATTGAGAGGATACTGATTCCCAGGGCCAGGCCCGAAATTTCCCGGGTGCCGATGAGGGTCACCGCATGGGACACCTTATCGATTTTAGATGGAAACCCGTAAAATGATGAATTTACGATCTTCAGCAGAAGGACGGTTAAGCTTGGGCTTCTGTTAACCACCTGGGCAATATGGTCGGCGGATGACATGGGATTTGCAATTACTTCATTTAATTCAAATACCACCGAGGGAATTTCAGGCAAAATTATCTTTTTTTGTTCAAGTTTTTTTCTGAAATTTATTTTCCGATCCCGGGGTGCTATCTCATGCTCTTCAATATGAACCTCGCCGACCGTATCCACCAGGTTGTGTTCGCACCTGAACTGCACGGATAAATTGAATATTTTTTTTATGACCGGATGGTCCAGATCGGCATGTCGGAAAAGGGTTTTAGCGGTTTCTTTCACCTGTTCAAAGATTTCAGGATTAAATTTCGGATCAAATTTCTCATTGCCCCGGGCCGAGCCCTCAACGGTAACTTCAGAAACGCCCCAGATTTTAAAAATTCGGATGTGATTGGCTCCGATTTCATTGCCCCGTGCCAGCAGCAGCCGGCCGCTGATATCACGAACCTCTTGGGCTAAAATTTTTCCGGGTTTTAATTTGTCTGTCAGTACAGCGAACATAATGATATTATCGTCTCAGATGATTAAAAACTTAAGCAAAAATGCAATCTTACGGCGAATTAGGGTCCCGGGTTTGGGGAGGAGTGAATCGGAAAATTTTCAGTCGAGCCGAATTTGGAGAAATGGGATTTTTATATGAGGTTCGCTGCGCTTACCAATGGCGCAGGTTTCGGTACACAGAGATCAAGTCTAATCAAGGTTTGTATTTACCCGTTCAACAATATCTTTTACGGCCTTCAGGTATTCTTGCAGACCGCGCATAAAAATATCATTGTGGTTGGCTCCGGGAATTTTCAAAAATAGTTTATCAGGAGACGGACTGGCAGTATACAGCGCCTGGCCGTCTGAAAATGGTATGATATGATCAAATTCGGCGTGAATGATCAGGGTGGGTTTGTTAAATTTTCTTATTTTATCGATATTGCGAAAGCCTTTTTCCTCTTCAAATCCCAAAGCCTCCAAATCGATTCCTAACAGCTGCAGCAATGGTGCGGCATAGGCAAATCCGCTCTCAACAATAAGGCCGTCAATGAATTCAGCGCCGGCAGCGGCGAGTTCAAGAACGGATGCACTGCCCAGTGATCGTCCCATCAGTATGATGGGGCCCGGAAAATTATTTTGCTGGAGCCAATCGCGCACATATTCAAAAATGACATGGCAGTCCCGCATCATGGCGGTGACGGTGGGTTTTCCGGTGGATCGACCATAACCGCGATAATCCACCGCTAACAGATTAATACCCAATTGGTTGTACACCGGTCCAAGTTCATCATAGTCAGCCACAATTTCACCGTTGCCGTGGAAAAAAAGGATGTTGGCGCCGGACCTTTTCGCCATGTGAAAGCGGGCGCCGATAACGACATCCTCTTCGACCGGAATCAGTATATCTTTTTCGACCGCCATTAAGCGTTCCGGTCCGGTGGCTTGAACCGCTGATCCGGGCGGCTCAGTCCGCGGGTGAAATAAAAATAAAAGTACTTCCGGCCGGTCGAGGACCGAATAGTCAATCTTCGAATTATCGTTCATGTTAAAATCTCCTTTCGTTTATATCAACGCATTTTACGGTTGGCATCGATATATTTGGTCGCCCAGATCGCGATGAGGGAGCCTACATACTGAGAGTCTCTGGGATCCATCAGCAAATGATCGGCTTGGTCCAGGGAGATGAAACTTTTGGGGTGTTGGGCAGCCTTAAAGATCCGGGCGGCATTGTCGATGCCGACCACACTGTCGGTGGGTGCGTGAAAGATTAACAGGGCGCGCTTCAGATTTTGGATGGTTTGCTGCATGCGGACCGACCCCAGATCATCCAGAAACTGTTTTTTGATCTTAAACGTTCGGCCGGCCAACTCGACATCGGCTTCTCCCCGGCGTTCAATAATTTCTTTGGAATCACCCAGGGCCAGCGAAACATGATTGGGATCGGCCGGTGCCGCTATGGTAATTACGGCCAGAGATGAGGGAATCTTGGCGGCGGCTTGCAGCACAGCCGCTCCACCCAGGGAATGCCCGATTAATATCTTCGGTCCCTCATAGTTATGGGCCATAAATTCCGCTGCCATTACCAGATCATCCACGTTGGAAGAAAAATTGGTATCGCCGAATTCGCCCTCGCTCTCACCGAGTCCGGTAAAATCAAAGCGGAACACAGCGATTCCTTCCCGGGTCAACGCCCGGCTGATATGACTGGCGGCTTTGATGTTTTTTGAGCAGGTAAAACAATGGGCAAAAAGGGCATAGGCAACCGGTTGATTGTCTTCGGGCAGATCAATTCGGGCGGAAAGCTTTTGTCCGGCGAGATTTGTGAATTCTATTTTTCTAAACTGCATAGTCGATTCCTCCCCGCATCACTGCTCCTAGACTCGCTTTATCCGAAACCAATATTAATTATCTGGAAACTGAATGGTTTAAG
>JAIVWA010000083.1:0-11719 GCA_049190255.1 Gammaproteobacteria bacterium
TACGGGTTCCGCGTTGCGCGTTACGAGTTTTTTAAGGATGGAATCTATTTTAGAAAGATAGCTGGAACCGAAACTCACACCCCGCACCTCGTAACCCGTAACCCGCAACCCGTCGTTTATTCATTGCAAAATTTTAGGTTCAGGATACTGGTTTATTGGATGATTAAGTTGATTGAGTTGATTGGGTTGACTTTGCTCCATGCTATTTGCCACGATTATGCTAATTGCCAGACCGAGTTAATCGCGGTTAAACCTTCGACAAGCTCAGGTGAGCAAACCGCTCCCTCAGTCAAAATCGCTTAATTTGATTTCTTTAAACTAACTTTTGATTACGATGAAGTTTCCTGCATTTTAAAATCGATAGAATTCCTTCATTCGACATTCGCCATTCGTCACTCATCATTCCAACTAGTAGCCATAATCTACCGTCTCTGCATAAACATGGTTTTTAATGGCCAGACCGGCTACTCTTTCCGATCCAAGCTGATCTAAATATTCCTGATAACTGTGAATATTGTCCACCCAGCGTTTTCTCCAATCCGCAAAAAGCCCGGGGGTTTTGCTCTGATTGCGATAATCGATAAACATCTGGTGATCCCGGTTGTAGTAACCCGGCACCGGAGAAGGATGGCCGCCCCAGGGACAGTGGACCACGGCCTTGACCCGGAAACCGGGGGTAAAAACCCGGTTCGGATCCCGACTGATGATATCCGGCGACACAATTTCTTCAGCGGTTAAAATGACGTCGCGGCTTGCCAGGCAGGCATCCCGGGTAACCCCCAGGTTGCCCCAGGCGTGGGCATTGCCGTATTCGTCGGAACGCTGCACATGAACAACGGCGACATCCGGTCTGATCGCCGCCACCGCCGTCAGACGATCCCCCGTGAACGGACAAACCATCTTTTTCAGGTTCGGATTGGTTTTAAACAGATCGCTGCCCAGGGCCGTAAGGGTCGGCATAAAAGAAACGCCCATTGCCCCCGCGCGGAGGGCCATGGCCAGGGTCAAATTGGAGTGATCCTCTATTTTAAGCGACCCGGTCTCAATCCCACGTCTGAAATTATAACCGGAACCGGTGATAACGTTTCCCACCCAGGCGGCTCTAATTTCACCCACACACCCGGCCCCGATGAGCTGATCAAATAACATATCTGAAATCGGGCCGATTAAGGTGAGATTGTGTTTGTGTTGACGGATAATCTCGTGGGCAGCGGCAAAGGGGATGAGCGATTCCAGCGACAAGCCCATGGCAACAGAGGTGCCGTCGGGTATAAAGCGCTGGATGGCTTCAGAAAGGGTGAGCAACTTTGAATCAGACAATTGTTGGAAGACCTCTTTCGCGATAAACAATGGCTATCGTGCAATTAATGCTATTTTTATTTATATTAGGCTTAAAAACTCGAAATTCGAAAACCGAAATTCGAAACAATATCGAAACGCCCAAATTCAAATGACCCAAACAAATGCCTCTTCGAAAACGATTATGCGGTTTAAGATGTTTTGATCATTAAAACATTCTAATTTCGGATTTGTTTCGGATTTCGTATTTCGTGCTTCGAATTTATCTTATACAGCACGATTTTGATATTGAAATATTTACTATACGCTTAGGACTCCTCTTTATTACCTTCTTGAAGAGATTTTTCAAAATCTTCAAAGAACTGGTTGCGCTGTTTCCAATCCGGACCAAAATGCTTATTAAAGAAACCGCCGAGCTTATCGAAAAGTTTGCCCCACACCGGTTGTCCGCCTTTGAGCACGACGTCTGCTATAAAATCATCCAGTTCACTCATTTTTTCCTTTGGTAAAAAGGAGACGGCACCCAATTTGATTGATTTTTCCAAAGCTTCGGGTGTCAAAGCATAGGCGGTTAACATGACGGTTGGAAAACCTCGTTTTACCGACAGTTTTAAAAGCTCAAATCCGTTTACTCCCATTATATCCAGAATAACGATATCAAAGGTGTAACTCATGAGGTATTGGCGACCCGTATCATAATCATTGGCCTGGCGGACGAAACATTGGTCCAGAATCTCTTCCACGGTATCCGTAACATCCACCTCGTCGTCAACCACCAAAACAACCTTGTCTTTTAAAAGATTGGATGTATCCATTGACAGTTCTCCTTTTTGAAACCGATTCAAGAAAGTTTAAACCGAACCATATCACTGTAAAATGAGTTAAGTCAATGCCAACCCTCTTCGAGGGTAATAGGTTCAAGGTTCAGGGTTCTGAGTTCAGAGGTTGAAAAAAGCGAATACCCGCCTGGCACACATAGTGCGTTGGGTTGGTGTAACCATTGATTTATAAATCAAATGGTTAAATCTGCTTCACACCGGCTTTAAGGCATTGCGGGCAGGTCGAATACTGAATGTCGAATGTCGAAGGAAGGAATTCTATCAATTTATATTTATTCAACAGATAGAGCGAAGCGATACCATCCTTCGAAATTATGCGGTTGGATATTCTGCGGTTCTGCGGTTCGCTATTCTCTGTCATCTGTCCTCCGTCATCTGTCAAAAGTTGCGCTAACCACCAACTCGTGGTAAACCTCATTAGCTAACAATCAAAAGGAAACCTGATGTTTAGCGACCTAGAAAAAAAACAACTTCTCAAATTAAATGATGAGTTATCTCAAGAAATTACGATTGGCCTGGTTGAATCCGGACACGCGCACAGTCAGGTGTTTCATGAATTTTGCAACGGATTAACTCAGCTGACGTCAAAAATTATAATCGCCCGGGAAGATGGCTCTTCCCAACAGCCACCGCAAATTTTAATCGGCAGCAGTCTAAAGTATCAGGCTCTGCCGACCGGTTTGGAGATGCCGCCGTTTATTGAGGCGCTGGCCGCCCTTGATTCAGGGCCATTACAGGTAACGGAATCCATAAAACGCCGTTTAAAAGAAAACAATTTACCGGCCACCCTAACCGCCTTCATCGCACCGCAATGCACGTTTTGCCCGAAGGTGATAAGCCAGCTCATTCCATTATCGATGGTAGAATCCGGCGTTCAATTAATCGTCATTGACGGAACCCTTTTCCCTGAGGCGGCGCAAACCCACAAGATACAGTCCGTACCGACCATCCTGCTGGACGACCAGTTTCGCTGGACGGGCTCGGTTCCACTAGACGAACTTATTGACGCCGTCAGCACCCGGGATCCCGCCTTGCTGGGTGCCGCTTCCCTGGAAAGTATCCTCAAAGATGGCCAAGCCGGCCATCTTGCCGCCATGATGCTGGATGCCCAAAAAATTTTCCCGGCCTTTTATGACCTGCTCACTCACGAAAAATGGCCGGTTCGCCTGGGAGCAATGGTAGTGATGGAGGAGATTGCCGCCCAGGCTCCCGGAATAGCATCGGAGGCCATCGACCCCTTATGGGGGCGTTTTGAAGGGGTTTCGGATCAAATTAAAGGGGATCTTCTATATTTATTCGGCGAAATCGGAGACCGCCGGGCTATTTCATGGCTGAAAAATGTGCTGGACGGCAATTTTGATGCAGAGGTCAAAGAAGCGGCCAAAGAAGCCCTAGAAAAACTTGAAGTAGCACTCTGAATATAATTTAGGTCGTGGGAGCGGCTTTCCAGCCGCGATTTCCGTTATCGGGATAAAGTACTTCTCGCGGCTGGAAAGCCGCTCCCACAAGCCATGTGAATCAATTACAGCTCTATAAAAGGGATGGCCTATAATATATCGCTGACGTCTTAAAACAATCAAAAAAGCCCTGTCATAACAATAACAGGGCTTTTTCTATTCAGTGTTAAATCAAAAACCAAGGTTGATACTATTTTTCGTCTTCGGTGCTTTTCTTGGTTGAGTCCTTTTTCTCTTTAGCAGCGGGCGCATCCTCTTTTTTAGCCGTTGCTTCTTGTTTTTTGGCTGCCCCTTTGGTCTCCTTTTTCGGCTTGTCTTCCTTTTTAGCTTCGACAGGTTTTTCTTTTACGGCTGCTTCCTTTTTGGAAGCCGCTTTGGTTTTCTTCTCGGAAGCTTTTTCTGCTTTTACTGCAGCATCCTCTTTTTTATCATCTTCAGCAGCTTTCTGTTTTACGGATTTTGGTTTTTTCTCATCGCCTGCGGGTTTGCTAACGGTCGCAGCTTTTTTGGAAGTTGCGCCAGCCTTGGCTTTTTCCTTTTTGGTTTTCTTCTTTTTGGTGTCCTGGGAATATACCAGTTCAACCAGTGAAACAGGTGCGGCATCTCCAGGTCGCCTTCCCAGTTTTACGACCCGGGTATAGCCACCGGATACAGCCCCGAAACGTTCGGCAGCTTGGTCAAATAATTTATGAACCACATCTTTTTCACGCACAATGGCCAGGGCCTGACGGCGGGCGTGCAGATCCCCTCGTTTGGCCAGGGTAATCAGATGATCTGCCCAGCGTCTCAGCTCTTTGGCTTTGGCCCCGGTGGTCTGAATTTTCTCATATTTAAACAGGGATGTGACCATGTTTCTGAACATGGCTTTGCGGTGACTCGAGGTTCTATTTAGTTTCAGGACGGCTTTACGATGTCTCATGGCACTGTCTATTCTCCTTCTTCCGCATCTTCCTCGGGCGGTGAAAATCCCTCAAGCTTCATGCCAAGAGAAAGGCCCATTTCAGTCAAAACTTCTTTGATTTCATTTAATGATTTTCTGCCGAAATTCTTGGTTTTTAGCATTTCCGGTTCAGTTTTGCTGACCAGTTGATAGATCTTATTAATATCCGCATTTTTCAGACAATTGGCACTGCGCACGGAAAGTTCGAGCTCTTCAACACTCCGGTAAAGATTTTCGTTAAATTGCGGCGCTTGCCGCTCGTCGTCTTTCTTGTCCGGCTTGGGTTCAGCCTTCTCATCAAAATTGATGAATATCGTTACTTGCTCCTTTAAAATTTTAGCTGAATAGGCAACAGCATCTTCGGGGAGAATACTTCCATCTGTCCATACCTCCATGGTAAGCTTGTCATAATCGGTGCGCTGACCTATGCGTGCGTTGCCCACAGTATAATTGACTCGCTTAATGGGAGAATATACAGCATCAATGGGTATGGTGCCAGCTGGAGCATCCTCATCTTTATTCGCTTCGGCCAGAGAATACCCTTTACCGACCCTAACTTGCATCTCCATTTTAAAGGCTGCTTTTTCCGAAAGCGTTGCAATATGCTGCTTTGGATTCAGCACCTCACATTTTCCATCATCGCTGACAATATCTCCGGCGGTAACTATCCTTTCACCGCTGGCCTCGATACGCACTATTTTGGGCTCAGGATCTGCAACTCTAAACCGTACTTCTTTCAAATTCAGGATAATCTCGGAGACATCTTCCAGAATGCCCGGGATAACACTGAATTCATGCATAACCGTATCGAATTTAACTGACACAATAGCGGCTCCATGCAAAGAAGATAGAATAATCCTTCTCAAGCAATTGCCGATCGTGATCCCAAACCCTCTTTCAAGGGGTTCACATACAAATTTACCATAAGATGGATTGCTGCTTACCTGAACTTTTTCTGGCTTCATCAACTGCTGCCAGTTCATATACATAAGTTCCTCTGACGGCATTTTTTATCTCCTGATAATTTCAGGTTTCAGTTTTTGACCGCAAGCCGCGGTCGCCCGACCCTGGTTTGGATTGCCTAAGATGTTATTCTACTTAGAGTAAAGCTCGACGATGAGCTGTTCCTGCATCGGCATGGTGAGATCTTCCCGCAGCGGAAAACCCTTTATTACTCCCTTCAGGCCGTCTTTTTCGAGATCGAGCCACTGGGGAACACCACGGCGAACCACTGCATCTAGTGAATCCTGAAGTGCTTGTATCTTTTTACTTTTATCACGTACCTCTATGGTGTCGCCGATTTTAACCAAGAACGACGGGATGTCAACCCGTTTACCATTAACCAAAAAGTGTCTATGGCGAACAAATTGCCGGCCCTGGGCACGCGAATTGGCAAATCCCAGCCGGTAGGCGACGTTATCTAGTCGACGCTCCAGCAAGACAAGCAGATTGGTACCGGTAATTCCGCGCTGCCTTTCCGCTCTATCAAAAAACAAATGAAACTGCTTCTCGGTAAGACCGTACATGCGTTTGACTTTCTGCTTTTCTCTGAGCTGGATACCGTAATCCGAAGGTTTTCTTCCGCGACGTTCACCGTGCTGTCCCGGCGGATACCCCCGCCGATCAAAGGCACACTTATCTGAATAACAGCGATCTCCTTTGAGAAATAGTTTGAGATTTTCCCGCCGGCACTGCCGGCAAACGGAATCTGTATATCGTGCCAAGTTTTCCTCCCTACGGTTTAGTTGACTCGTTGACTGGTTAATTGGTTGATTTGTAATGAAGATATTTCCAATTTACCATTAACAAAACGAATCAACCATTCAACTTAATCAACCATTCAACTTAATTAACTTAATCAACCATTCAACTTAATCAACCAAACTATACTCTGCGCCGTTTAGGCGGTCGGCAACCATTATGCGGAATCGGGGTAACATCTTTGATCATTACCACTTTAAAGCCGGTTGCCTGCAACGCTCGCAAAGCAGACTCGCGCCCCGGTCCGGGCCCCTTAACATAGACTTCCACACTTCTCATGCCATGTTCCATGGCTTTTTTGGCGGCGTCCTGAGCTGCCAGCTGAGCCGCAAACGGCGTGCTCTTGCGTGACCCCTTGAATCCTTGAACCCCCGCGCTGGACCATGCGACTACATTTCCCATCGAGTCGCTAATGGTTACAATAGTATTGTTAAATGTCGATTGAATGTGAACAACGCCGTTAGCGATGTTCTTTTTTACCTTTTTTTTGGTAGTACGCGTCTTTTTAGCCATGCATTATGCCTTTTCCTATTTACGATTGACTACTGAAAAAATCATGTTGGAAATAAGATCGATAGAATTCCACCATTCGATCTGCCGCAGGCGGATCATTCGTCAATAATCAATTATTTTTTCTTAATTCCGCCTTTTTTCTTAACGGCTGACCGTTTGGGTCCCTTGCGTGTACGCGCATTGGTACTAGTTCGCTGTCCTCTGACCGGCAGCGATTTGCGATGTCGAAGCCCCCGATAACATCCAAGATCCATCAACCGTTTGATGTTCATGGAAATCTCCGTACGCAGCTCACCCTCGACCGCAAAGTCATTGTCAATGGCTTTACGGATATTATTTATCTGCTCTTCAGTTAAATCATCAGTATTGGTGTTTGGATCAATATTAAGCCCGGAGAGTATACGCTGGGATGAAGTTTTGCCAATCCCGTAAATATAGGTCAAACCGATTTCTATCCGTTTTTTTCTGGGTAGATCAACCCCCGCAATTCTTGCCAAAACGTAGCCTCCTATCCTTGTCTCTGTTTGTGTCGCTTATTTTCGCAAACAACCCGGACAACCCCTTTTCTTTTTACTATTTTACATTTAGGGCACATCTTTTTGACGGATGCTCGAACCTTCATTTTTAGTAACTCCCTTTGCAAATGAAGAATGTCGAATGACGAATGACGATTTAAGGAATCCTGTCTTTTTTAATCAGAAACCGATATAAAATTGATAGAATACCTCCATTATTCATTCTTCAATATTCATTATTCATTCCTATCACTTCGACCGGTAAGTTATTCTTCCACGAGATAAATCATATGGCGACAGCTCTACCGTCACTGTATCACCCGGCAAAATTTTAATAAAATGCATGCGCATTTTTCCGGAAATATGTGCCAACACCTGGTGTTTATTTTCCAGTTCAACCTTGAACATCGCATTCGGTAAAGTCTCAAGAACAATACCTTCTACTTTTATCGCCTCTTCTTTCGCCATCGATATCTCCCGTCTGGCAGTTTGAAAACGAATTGAACATCACTAACGGTCACAGCGTTAAGTTCAACTCATTCAGATATACGCAAACTTTCTACCTAAAATCGCCCCTTCATTTTGCCGCCGCCTTTTTTTAAGAAGCCCTCATAATGCCGGCTGATCATATGGGATTCCATTTGAGCAACAGTATCAATCGCCACTCCAACCACGATGAGCAGGGCGGTACCGCCAAAATAAAACGGAACATTGAATTTTGTTATAAGAATCGATGGCAGCACACAGACGGTCGATACATAAATAGCGCCACCAAGCGTAATACGGGTCAATACCTTATCAATATAATCTGCCGTGCGCTTTCCAGGCCGGATACCCGGAATATACCCGCCGGCTTTTTTCATATTGTCAGCCACGTCCACTGGATTAAAAGTGACCGCCGTATAGAAATAACAAAAGAAAAAAATAAATCCAATAAACAATAACTCATAGATGGCATTTCCCGGCCGCATGGCGGCTGTGGCACTTTGGATCCACTCAACCTTGACAAAGCTGCCGATAGTTGCCGGAAACATTATAATTGAGGACGCAAAAATCGGCGGAATAACACCGGAAGTATTTATTTTTAACGGCAGATGGGTACTCTGACCGCCGTACATTCTACGCCCAACCACTCGTTTGGCATATTGCACCGGAATTCGACGCTGCCCCTGTTCCACAAAAATAATAAACCCGACAACCGCAACCATCAAAACGACCAGGATTAAGATAGCGAATATTCCCATCTCCCCGGTCGACAGCAAACGCACGGTATTGACACTTGCGATCGGCAATCTAACAACGATACCGGCGAATATGATCAAAGAGATGCCATTGCCGACCCCCCGCTCGGTAATCTGCTCACCCAGCCACATAATAAAGGCAGTTCCTGCGGTCAGGGTAATAACGGTCATCAGCCGAAAGGCCCACCCCGGCAACAAAACAATGGGGGATCCGTCTGGGGCGCTCATACTTTCGAGCCCGACGCTGATGCCGAATCCCTGGATAGTGCTCAAAACGACTGTACCATAGCGGGTATATTGAGTAATTTTTTTTCTTCCCTGTTCGCCTTCCTTTTTTAATTGTTCAAGATGGGGGATAACAACCGTGAGAAGCTGCAGGATAATCGAAGCACTGATATAGGGCATAATGCCAAGGGCAAATACCGACAGCCTTTCAAAAGCTCCTCCGGAAAACATATTGAAAATTCCGAAAATCGTACCTTCGGCCTGTTTAAAAAAGGAAGAAAGCGCAATGGCGTCGATACCGGGGACCGGAACATGGACACCAATACGATAGACAATCAAAAGCGCCAGCGTGAAGAGAATCCTCTTTTTTAATTCAGGTATTTTAAATATGTTCTGGAAGCCGCCGCCGATCATTATATTACCTCTACTTTTCCACCAACCGCTTCGATCTTTTCTCTGGCACTTTTGCTGATCAGGTCTACTTTGACATCCAGGGAATGCTTAATTTCACCTTGTCCCAGTAATTTTATCCCGTCCCGCTTGCCTTTAACAAGTCCCGCCTCAACGAGTGCCACCTCATCAACCACAGTGCCCTTGTCAAATCGCGCCAGGTCCCGAATATTTATAACAGCAATATTTTTCCCAAATATATTGGCAAATCCACGTTTGGGCAAACGGCGATGCAGCGGCATCTGACCGCCCTCATACCCGGGGCGAACCCCACCTCCGGAACGGGAGTTGTATCCCTTCGTTCCGCGGCCGGCAGTCTTTCCGCGACCCGACCCCACACCACGTCCGAGGCGTCTTGGGGCCTTGTGCGATCCTCGCGCCGGTGATAATTCATTTAGCTTCATCTATCTTCTCCTCAGCTTTTACCAAATGAGAGACGACATTGATCATTCCTCGTATGGCAGGCGTATCTTGCAGTTCGACGGTTCTGTTAAGCTTGGTCAATCCCATTCCTCGCAATACCTTGCGATGCTTCTCAGGCCGTCCGATCATACTTTTCACAAGCGTTATTTTTAACATTCCAGCCATCTAGACTAGTTACCTTTCTGTTTTTCTTGTTTCTGGTCTCTTGCGTCCGGTTCGCAGCCAGCAACCAGAAACCAGCAACCAGTGCCAGTGACCAGTTGCCAGTGACCGCTCTACAGATCATCAACACCAATGCCGCGCCTGGCAGCCACCTGCTCACGGCTTTCGAGCCGTTGAAGTCCCTGAATGGTCGCTTTAACCAGGTTATGCGGGTTATGCGATCCGAGACACTTGGTCAGAATATTTTTAACGCCGACCGCCTCCAGGACGGCTCGCACCGCACCGCCTGCAATTACGCCGGTCCCCTCAGCAGCAGGTTTTAACAAGACTCTGCCGGCGCCGAACCTTCCAATTACCTCATAAGGGATGGTACCCTCGAGAAGCGGCACGTTGACCATGCTCTTTTTTGCTTTTTCCATGCCTTTGCGGATGGCTTCAGGTACCTCACCGGCTTTGCCCAGGCCAAAACCGACAGAGCCGTCACCGTCGCCGACGACAACAATGGCGCTGAAACTGAAGCGGCGACCGCCTTTGACAACTTTTGCCACCCGATTAATATGAACCACTTTGTCTATTAATTGAACTTCATCGATATCTTGTTTAAACAAGAGCCTGTCTCCTTCGCTCCCCAAAAAAATAAAATGAAATCAACATGCGGCGCTAAAAAATCAAACCGGCTTCCCGGGCTGCTTCCGAAAGGGATTTAATGCGGCCGTGATATAAAAAGCCATTACGATCGAATACGACTTTTTTGATTCCCTTGCCAAGCGCCCTTTCGCCGACGAGCTTGCCGACAAATTTTGCCGCTTCAACTTTGTTTTCGAATTTGGGCCCACTTTTTGCCTCTGGATCCATGGTGGATGCAGCCGCCAGTGTACGGCCCTCCGTATCATCGATCACCTGGGCGTATGTATGTCTTGCACTGCGGAATACGCTGAGTCTTGGTCGCTGAGGTGTCCCGCAGATTTTCTTTCTGACTCTCTTTTTTCTTTTTATACGAGCTTGCTGTCGAATGTTCATAGAACCCATTTTTACTTCCCCATTCTATTTGGTGCCTGTCTTACCGGCTTTTCTTCGAATATGCTCCTCGGCATATTTGATGCCTTTACCTTTATAGGGCTCAGGCGGTCGAATTTTTCGAATGGCTGCCGCGGCTAAACCGATTTTCTGTTTATCGATCCCGGACAATATGATATTGTTATTTTTTGCAACGGCTGCATTTATTCCCTCAGGCAAATTAAAGGTAACAGGGTTCGAATATCCAACGTGAAGAACAATCTGTTTGCCGCTGAGCTCGGCGCGATATCCGATGCCGTTGATCTCCAGCTTACGTTCAAATCCCTGGTTGACGCCTGTAATCATGTTGGCAATCAGACTTCGGGTAAGCCCCTGCAACGCACGGCTGTTTCTGTCCTCTGACACCATGGTGACATTCATGACACCATCTTCAATCTTCAATCCAATCGCAGGATTTATGGCCTGGCTCAGCGTACCCTTTTCTCCTGCTACGGTCACCAAGCTGTCCGCAAACGTTATTTTGGTCTTATCCGGTATCGGAATCGGTTTTTTGCCTACTCGAGACATGTGCTGCTCTCCGTATTAGGTTTACTGGTTGATTAGTTGATTAAGTTTATTAGTCTCTCGCCTGTATGAAATTTGGTGCGTCACCTGGCAATGATTTTGACCACCCAACATTCTAACTCTTCCGTTATACAAAAATAAAATTATTCAACCACTAAACTATTCAACCATTTTTCTATTCAACCAATCAACCAATCAACCAATCAACTAATCAACCAATCAACCAATCAACTAATCAACCAATCAACTATATCTGTTATTGTTACACTTCGACGACTTTTGTCGGGTCAAATATCACATTGGAAACCTCTAT
>JAIVWA010000084.1:0-11694 GCA_049190255.1 Gammaproteobacteria bacterium
ACGGCACCCCGCAGCTGGACTCGGTTGAAAAAATCATTGATGATATTCACCAACGACACCAAACGGCAATGGGCAAAGTAAAAATCGTCCACCCGCCAAGCCCGCAAATTTCTTTAACCTATGATTAGTTTTCCGACGATATCCAAAGGAAAAAACACTCTCAACATATCGGGATCATTAAATTTTACACTTATTGCCCTGTGTTGCGCACTGGCGCTGACGGTAGGCTGCCGCCAGGGAGGAAACCAGGCTGCCGCCATTGATAATAAATCCATCACCGTGGGCCGTCATCCCCGGATGCAAACCTACGTGTATGAGTGCAATGATGGGTATGGGTTTGTCGCCCGGATAGAGGGTGAGAACGCCTGGCTGTTTCTGCCGAACGGGACCATCAGTTTGCCCCATGTCCGGTCAGCATCCGGGGCCAGATACAGTGACGGGTCGATAACCTTCTGGAGCAAAGGCGAGACGGCGTTGCTTGAGACCGGCGAGAACAGCCGCCGTAATTGCAGAAACAACCGCCGCAAGGCTATCTGGGAAGATGCCAAGCTGAATGGCATTGATTTCAGGGCGGTTGGCAACGAACCCGGCTGGCACCTGGAGATAAGAACCGGGGATAAAATCGTTTTTGTTGGTGATTATGGACAGAGCCGATATCAGTTTGCGACCCCTGAACCCCGGATCGATCAGCAGTCACGGATAACCATCTATGAAGCTCAAGAGGGTGAACACCAGGCTGTCATTAGAATAGAGGGCCGGTCCTGTGGCGATACAATGAGCGATGAAACCTTTGAAGCCACTGTTACGGTGACCCTGGATGGTAAAAAATATCGTGGATGCGGCCGGGCACTGCACTGAGTCTCAATTTAGGGATACCGATTCTAATTCCAGGTACCTCAAAATAAAAAAACTGAGCTAATTGGGTGCACCTGCACCGACAGCACCGGCGCTCCCGGTACCACCGCTGCTTCCTCCACCGCTACTGCCGCCGCTGGCTCCACCAACTCCGATACCTGCGGAGCCACCGGGTCCGCCCGCATCCGGCCCGGAATTTTTCTGATAGCTATTTTTTTTGAAGAGCTTAAGCATTAAAAAAAACTTTTTATCAGGTTGAACGAAGATTTCAACCGGACCTTCATGCTCCCCGGCATATTGGGGCGGAATTAATAACACAAATTTTCCGACCGGCAGCGAAACTGGCTTCAAGGGAGTGGTCCCCAGGAAAAATTGATCCCCTGAACATTCATCTTTATGCGATTTTACAAGCCCAAAAAACGAACGAACTGTTTTGCGGCTAAAATTGTTTTTCGGGCATAAATACAGATCTACATCAGAAAGATTGCATTCAAGCTCAAGACGCCCTTGGACGGCGCCGCCGGCAGCGGTTACAGACTGATCTGAATTCGCCGGTATCGTCACGACATAAAAAGCAGTCATAACGATAGTAGTAAAAGCAAGCACTTTAACCTTCATGGTTTTTCTCCCTGTGATTTAAGGTAGGTTCTTGCCGAAGCCCTGGCGCCTTCGCCCTTCTTTTACCCGCACTTTTAGCTTGACCATCGACAACAGGTCTTCTTAAGGCAAACAATATGATAAAAATCAAGGCAGCAAAAACAAAGTTGGCCAGCCCGAAAAGAACAGGCAGTATGGCTAATAGTGTGATCATCACTGCTGCTGAAACGCCCAACAGCAAACAGGCACTTTTAACGCCGGCTTTTTTTCGCACCAGCGATTGAACGGCATGCAGCAACAAACAGATAGCGAAGGTTTCAACCAAGAGCAAGAGCAAACGCTTCAGGTTTACCGACGAAAACAAGCTGTCCCCTCTAAACCATGACCATTCGTCATGAATTTCAGGATAATAATACCCATTTAATATCTGGTTGATGGCGTGGGCAAAAAGAAACACCCCCGGCATCCCGGCAGGATCATCTTTGTCATCCGGAGTAAAATCAGTCGGACTGTACGGGACCTGGAAGTAATCCACGTTCCGTTGGGCCAGACCGATTAACACAACCCGTCCCGAAATCAGATTGGGATCTGCCCATCCATTGTACACGTCATGATAGGGAACTGTTGTAAAGGGTGTTTCAGAAAAAGCTAACCACAGACGTCTGGGAATTGGTTTGCCGATCAGACGCACACTGTCGCCTTCGATCGCGGCGGTTAAACGGAGTTTTTTCGCAAGCACCTTTACGAATAGACTAATTTCTTCCACCGGAACTCCGGCTTGGTCCATATTATCCCAGGAATACAAATACATGACCTGTTTTATCCAGTTTATATCCCTGGAAAGAGAGAGATATCCCCAGTCAGCTTGACTATATATTCTAGAATCCTGGAGATTTTGGGTTTGTCCTAAGATCACTGGAAAATTTTTCAGCCGGGACCACTTCAGGCCTTTCTCAAATTTTACCGTGGCCTGCTGGGCGGCCGCGTCATAGGCCGGTGGAAACCAGAAATCAAATCCGACAGCCTCCGCACCCAGTTGGTGAAGGTTTTTGATGACGGTCGGATGATATTGACGCCATAATTTGGGATTGGAGAGGTAGGCTGGCGGTTTGTTCACCCCTTTTTCAGTGTTCATCTTCTTGTGTTCATCAGGCGATATTGTGACGACAGTCACTTTTTTAGCATTCGGAACAAGGATAAGTCCGCATTGCCAGATCTTGGTTAATAAATTCAGGTTAAAATAATTTACCAACGGCATGCACAGGCTCATAATAACGCAGGTTATCAGCACGTTGCTGTAAAAGGGGCTTTTGGAGGTCCCGAAAAATAATGATCCAGCGAACCTTTTGTTTTTCCTGGACTTTGCAGCAACTTCTTCTTCGCGCCAGATGACACAATAGACCCTGATCGGTTCTGCTATATTCTTGACAATCCGCTCACCAATATAATCAAAGCTGAATCGGAGTTTATTTCTAACCTGATCGTATACGGTTCCAGAAATGTATACACCTCCGGCTTCAGCCAACCCCTGCACCCGTGCTGCAATGTTAATTCCATCCCCGTAAATCCGGTCGCCATCTTCGATCACATCACCGAGGTTGATTCCGATACGAAATTCCATTTTTCGGTGATCTGCCAATTTGGCGTTTAATCTTTCAAGCTCATCCTGAATGGCTGCCGCACACTGGGTGGCATCTATAACACTGGTGAATTCAGCCAGAAGATTATCTCCGATATCGTCCACCACACGACCTCGATGGGCCTGAATCAAGGAAGCCATAACTTCGCGGTATTCCTTGAGGGTCTCGACAGTTCCTGCTTCGTCCTCAGCCATCAGGCGGCTGTAACCTTTGACATCTGCGCTGAGGATGGCACTGAGTTTACGTCTAACGCCGGAATTGGTCATAAAAAGCTCTTTTTAACAATGGCCAAAGAAACATAGGGTTTTGGTATCCAGCCAGAAAATACATCCTGGCGATAAATAATATCAACAGATTTCAATGGATAATATTGTATTACGTTAATGTGGGTCAAATCCTATTAAATAAAATGGGGAAATAAATACCTGCTTAAAAATTTTTGTAAACCCTTTTGGCCTGCCGATCGTCTAAATAAATAAATTCTGACAAAGGAGGCCAAACAATGAAAACAAAACTTTTGAAAATCAGTATGGTGCTTGTCGCGTTGATTTTTGTACTCACGGGCGCTTCCCTGGCGGACAGCGGGAATAACCGGCATCGCAATTATGCGCCCGCAAAGCGCATCCAGGCCAAACATCACAGAGGCAGTTCTTATCGTCAGCCGGTTCATTATAAACACAAAGTGAACCGGTACTACAAACGTTTATATAAAAAACATCACTACCGTCATCGACCGGTCCACCGCTACAGACAGCATAGATTCAGCAACCGCCATAAATGGATTAACAAACATCGGCACCACTATCGGCATCAGCGCTACACCAGTGAAAATTCCTATAGTGAAAATTCTTATGAAGACGATCCGTCCTATAATGAATTTTCCATAGCCGCAACGATCAGCGAACCGGGGGTGGAATTCAGCATTGGAACCAAAAGAAGGTGGTAAGTTGTAATCCAGCGCCAAAAGATATATCATTTAAATATGTCAACAGCCCGGATAGGTCATCAAATATCCGGACTGTTGGCCCATTGGTTATGTCAGTCGAATAAATAGATGTGGTGGCAAAGGTCAAACGCGTGTCTAATAAGCGATTAAACCTGGCAAAGCAAAACTCGTCCGCGATTGACGATGTATCCAACGAGCCACGTTCGTCGGGTCCGGTTTACGCTGATGCTGAACTGGTCCGCCGCGCCCAAAAGGAAGATCCCTGGGCCATCGAACAACTGGTTTTGCGGTACCAGAAAAAAGTGTATGCCATTGCCTATCAGATGCTCTCCGGTGATGCCGAAGAGGCCCGGGATCGGACCCAGGACGCCTTTTTACAGGCTTTTCGAAAAATCAAGCAGTTTAGAGGAAAATCTTCGTTCTATACCTGGCTGTACCGCATCGTGATAAACACTTGTATTGATGCACGAAGACGAAGAAAAAGGTGGAAAGAGATATTTTTCCCCGGGCGTTTGGATAAAAATAAAGATCATGCGCCGCAGACTTCTTTGGAAGAATTTCCGGACACCAATGGTAATTCAGACCCTCTGGCGACAGTCAGCCGCCGGCAACTGGAGGGGGATGTGAAAAGCGCGTTGAATAACTTATCCGAAAGACAGCGTACCATATTTCAATTGAAAGTTTTCCAGGAAATGAGTATAGCAGAAATAGCGGAATCGATGGACCTGGCGGAAGGAACCGTCAAAACCCATCTTTTTCGAGCCACCCGGGCTGTCCAAAAGCAGCTTAAAGGATGGACCGGGGTTTAAGGAGGTGCCGGCATGGAAGCCTGTGAACACCTGAAAGAAAATTTAACTTTATACGTACACGGCGAACTGGATCCCGACAGCGGGCAAGAGGTTAAAGAACACCTGAAAATTTGCGCCGGCTGCCGGCTTGAATGGCAACGATTGTCATCGATGCTGGAAAAGCTCAAAGAATGTTCCGCGGTACCTGAGTTGTCGACCCAGGAAGTCAAATCTCTGGTCGCGGATATTACCCGGAAGTTAAACATCAAGCAAAAGCCGCCCTGGTGGCGACAGTATCTGGATTTTAGATCCTGGCGGTTGCTGCCGACCGTTGCAACCGCGTGCATTCTGATTATTACGGTCGCCATCATTGGCTATGTAAGCCTTAATGAGACAAACGGAACAGCGCCGGTTTCCCTGAATCAAAATGAAGAATTGATGCTAAGTGACAAAGATCTGGAGATCCTGGATAATCTGGAATTATTAAAAGAGATGGATGCGATTCAAAAACTATCCCGGGTGGTTGATCCTAATGGTCAAACCGATTCTCAATGGGATATGGACAACGATACAAGGGGAATGAGACAGGATGCGTATCGTCAATTTTTTGTTTAAAACCCTCCACCTACGGTTGATTTACTCGGCGGCAACAGCCGGTCTTGTTATTATATTATATTGCTCTCCGTTATGGGGGTATAATTCTAAGGTTCAACACGAATCCGCACCCGTCCTGGTCCCGGATCGCATTGAAGATTCGCTTTGGGAATGCGAATACTTATCTAAGAGAAATAAAAAATGGCAGGATCTGTCCCCGGAAGAAAAAGAAAAAGCACGTCGGAAATATAAAGAATGGCAGTCGCTTTCCCCGGAAGAAAAAGCAACCATGCGCCAGCGAATGAATCGCCTTAAACGCATGTCTCCCCAAGAGCGCAAATCCTACAAGCAGTTGCACAAGAAGTGGCGCCACCTGCCGCCGGAGGAGCGCAAACAGCTTCAAAACGAACTGGACAACTGGGAAAACCTTTCCCCTCAGCAGCAGGAAGCCATTCGTCATCGTTTCATGAAGTAGCAAAAATACACATTTTATATTAAAAAAATACAGTGTTGACCCTATTGAATTCGTGATTTTTTTTGCTAAGAGTATATCTGATGAGGGGGGCTACTGGACATCGACCTCTCTTCCTCTCCTTTTTTTGGGTGGTTCGTCCTGAACCACCCATTTTGTGTTTACGCCGGCGGCCAACTTAACCCCGTTAAAAAACAGGCCTTCCACCAAACGATCATAACCATCCAAACCATCTAAACGATTATAACGGTTCTACGAACAGCAGCATCCTCCCGCCACAAACGTCTCCGCCCCGGGTCCCCAGATCATCTAAAAGGCTCACTTCAACCAACTCCGGTGTTTGAGTGGAAAGCAGACAGCGCAAGGCGGCACTTTTAACTTCACTTTCACCACATCCACCGCCGACGGAACCGAAACTAGTGCCATCGGCACAGATTATCATTTTGGCCCCAACCCCTCGAGGGGTGGAACCGGAAGTTTCAACGATGGTGGCCAGGGTTGAATCAATTCCCTGGTTTTTAAGATCGGCAAGTTTTTGAAAAATTTCTTGATCGGTCATAATTCAATTCCTACGGCTGCTCTAAGGGCTCGCGCCTGGGCGTTGCCTTTGCGGCGAACGCAGACCAGTTCCGAAACGATGGAAAGCGCGATTTCTTGCGGAGACTCTGCCCCTACGGGAATTCCAATAGGTGTGTATACATTTTTTAGAAGTTTCTTGGAAAAGCCTTTTTCCTCCAACCACTGAAGGACAAAACCCACCCGGCGGCGACTGCCGATCAACCCCACATAGGCGGCTTCTTTGGGTAATATCTCCATCAGGCAATCCACATCATGCTCATGGCCCCGGGTGATGATGACCACATAGCTGGATGGACCCAGCGCCATATCCCGCAAAGCGATGGTAAAATTTTCAGCGACAGTGGTGCAGTCGGGAAACCGGGATGGATAAGCAAAATCAGAGCGGTCATCGAGGACGGTGACACTGAACCCGACGTCATTGGCAAAACGCGATAGGGGTATGGCGATGTGACCGGCACCACAGATGATCAACCGGGCCTCAGAGCAAAGCACATTAAAAAAGACCCGCACCCCGGTTTTAATTTCAGCGCTGCAACTTTTTCGGTTGTCAATAGCCGACAGGGCCTGATCCCTTAAAGCCATATTCAAAGACGGGGACTGTCCGCCGCCTTCCAGGGTGCCATCACCCAAGACAACCACTTTACTGCCGGCGGGGATTTCAGCTGAATCCGAAGCAATAACCGTTGCCAGGCAAAAGGTTTTTTCGTTTTCCAGTAATTCGTTTACTCTTGCAATCACGTCCATAAAGGGTTTATTCTTTCAGACATCGCAATTTGGCCAGATCCTCGGCATACCCGTATAGATGAAGCCCTTTGCTTTCCACAACCATCTCACCGTCGTTGATACCCAGTTCAGCGGCCATGTATTCTTTTAGATTTTGAATGGCCGCCAGGTTGGCCGGAAATCCGTTCCAGAGATCCCAGGATCGAAAATACACAAAAAAATGCAGACTATCGTTTTGAATACGGGTGTCGATGGATCGCAGACAGGGGGGATCCAGCAGGGTCAGATCCGAAGGATGAGCCACCTGCAGCACCAACTGGTTGTTGCGCTGTCCAAATTCTTTGTAGGTGTTGATGACCCATTCAATCTGGTTCAGGTATATTTGACCGTCTTCCTCAAAAACAGCATTGCCGTCCACTTCGCGTTTGTCGATGATTTCAGCATGGTCCTCTTCCCACCAGGCCAATTTGTCGCCGGTCAGGGGAACTTTCGTCAGACGTTCGCCATAGGTGTAAGATTCACCGGGTTCTTTGCGGGCGGACATTAAATATTCAATATAGGCTCGATCATATCCGGGACCGCCATAGATATAATCGTGCTCAACCGGATTGGGAATCCCGCATGCCGGCGGGATGTCCGGAATCAGGGGCTGGGTGCCGGGATACTTCACGTGTCCCATAAAATAATCGTATTCCAAACGGGTTTGCCCGGCATAGGATCCGCGATCGATTACAAACCGGTTACCATGATCAAGAATGTCGTTTACGGCCAGAAACCACAAATCCGGCAAATCCCTGGCCTCCACTTGGTGTATATACATCATAAATCTCGTTAAACGGTTGATTAATCTAAGGTTATAAAATTTTCTGTGCAACTCTAATTAGGAAATAGAATAATTCAGCGTTCGGGGTTCAAAGGTTCAGGGTTAAGATAATGAATGCATAAAGACAGAGAATTTAATCCGCAAGGCAACCCTGAACGGTGAACCCTGAACCCCTGAACCTGTCTATATGTCGAGTGTATTCACCTCTAAAGCATTATTCTGGATGAACTCCCGGCGTGGCTCAACTTCTTCGCCCATTAGAATGGTGAATATTTCATCGGTGTCCACCATATCATCAACTCTCACCTGGAGCAGGGTTCGCTTTTCCGGATTCATGGTGGTATGCCACAACTGATCGGGGTTCATCTCCCCAAGACCTTTGTAGCGCTGGATGTTAATGCCTTTTTTACCTTCCTTTAAAAGCAATTCCATCAGTTCGTATTTGTCGTTGGCCGTATCGACCAATGCATCTTTTTCGACCGAAAAAACATTAAACGGCGGCAGATCATATTTTTTAATATTTTTTCCGGTCAGTAGACATTTTTGATAATCAGAAGAATAAATCAACCCCCGCCCGATTTTTATGGGCGTGAAGGATTTTCCGCCAATAAATTCTTTTTTCTGTTCACTGCTATGCCCTGTGATTAACAATTCAAATACATTTCGCTCTTCATTCCAGTCCAACTCATTGACCTGATAACCGGATTGAACCAGGAGATCACTGATGGCGGTCATCTTTGTCTCGTCTTGTAAAAAATCTTTATCCCCGACTTCATGGTTGATCAACAATTCCACCAGTTCGGGCGGAATGCCGCGTTTTTCTAATTTTGAGAGCCCTAAATAATATTCGGTTAAATCACAAATAAAAAGGTAAAGTCGGTGGCCGGAAATTTTTTCGCCATTGTTTCCGCTGGTAATATATTTTTGATCGCAGAGCTTTTTTAATATCCAGTCGTTGAAATCCGTTTCATCTTTTAAATATTTTCCATTTTTACCTTTGCCTACTTTAAATAACGGCGGTTGAGCAATGTACAAATACCCTTGGTCCACAATTTCCGGCATCTGCCGGTAAAAGAACGTCAAAAGAAGGGTGCGGATGTGGGAACCGTCCACATCGGCATCGGTCATAATGATGACTTTGTGATATTTGATTTTATCTATATTATATTCTTCTTTTCCCACGCCGGTTCCCAGGACCGTAAAAATATTTGTTATTTCTTCGCTGCGCAATATTTTATCAAAGCGCGCTTTTTCAACATTTAATATTTTACCCTTCAGTGGTAAAATGGCCTGATATTTTCGATCCCTTCCCTGTTTGGCAGAACCGCCGGCAGAATCACCCTCTACAATAAATAACTCTCTTAATGCCGGATCAGACTCCTGACATTCGGCCAGTTTTCCCGGAAGGGTGGCATCAAGCAGGGCGCCTTTGCTTCTGGCAATGTCACGCGCTCGTTTGGCCGCATCCCGCGCCCGCGCGGCATCGACATTTTTGGCAATGATTTTTTTGGCAACCGCTGGGTTTTCTTCAAAAAAACTACTTAACTTTTCATTGACCAGAGACTCTACCAAACCTTTGACTTCGCTGTTGCCGAGTTTTGTCTTGGTTTGTCCTTCAAATTGGGGTTGAGGTATCCGCACACTGATAATGGCGGTGAGACCCTCTCTGACATCGTCACCGGTGATTTTGGCCTGCATATTTTTGGGCAGGTTACCGTTTGTGGCGTATTGATTAATAGAACGCGTCAGACCGGCTTTAAAACCGATTAAATGAAAACCACCCTCTATTGTATTGATATTGTTTGCAAACGATAAAAGTTTTTCCGTATAGGTATCGTTGTACTGGATAGCAATTTCTATCTGAACATCATTTTTGATCCCCTCCATAAATATAGGTTTATGCAGGGCCGCATTTCTGCGGTTGATGTACTCCACGAATTCATTGATACCGCCTTTGAAAAGGAATTCTTCCTTGTCATCCGAACGTTCATCTTCAATGGTTATTTTGACACCTTTGTTCAAATAGGCAAGTTCCCGCAGACGGCGAACAAGGATATCATAACTGAATTCGGTGGCGGTGAAAATCTGGTCATCGGGAACAAAATGCACTTTGGTGCCGTGTTTGCGGGACGCACCGATCACCGCCAGTTCACTGGCTTTAATACCTCTTTCGTAGGTCTGATGATGGATCTTTCCTTCAGAATAGATTTCCAATTCTAAAAAACTGGATAGGGCATTAACCACGGAAACACCCACACCATGCAAACCACCAGACACTTTGTAGGAATGATTATCAAATTTTCCGCCGGCATGAAGCTTGGTCATAACCACTTCGACGGCCGGTATTTTCTCTTTCTTGTGTATACCAACCGGAATGCCGCGCCCATTATCCACCACACTGATGCTGTTGTCCGTATGAATGGTCACCTGTATCAGGTCACAGTAACCGGCCATGGCTTCATCAATACTGTTGTCCACAACTTCGTAAACCAGATGATGGAGTCCGGCAACATCTATATTGCCAATATACATGGCCGGCCTTAAACGAACAGCTTCCAGACCTTCCAATACTTTAATGTCGTCTTCGGTATAATTATTTATTTTTGATTTTTCGTTCATATTCTCATCGGCATGACTACGCTTAAATAAGATTTATCATTTTCGCCCTCTATTTTACAGGGCTTTTGGTCGTCGATTATATTCAGGACAATGTTATCGTCGTCGAGCACTCCCAGGGTGTCGATAAAGAATTTGGGATTATACATCACTTCCACCGGGTCCCCGCCATAGGAAATAGCCATATCCTCTTTGGACTCCCCTATATCGGGGTTGGTAGAGTTTATGAGCAGTTTGTCCTTGGTAAAATGAAAAATAACCCCCTTATACTCATCGGAGGATAAAATGGACATGCGTTTTAGCATCATTAAAAATAATTGGCGATCCAGTATAATATCATTTCCATCAGTTTTAACAACGATATCGCCATATTCCGGAAAATCTCCCTCAAGCAATCGGATGATCAGGGTTTCTTTTTCCTTTTTCACAATAAAATTATTGTCTTTGATACCTATTTTTACCGATTTTTCAGAATCAAGGAATTTAGCAACTTCAACCAGTCCCTTTTTAGGAATCAATACATTGGCACCCGCCGGTAAATCAAAAGCCGTATCAAAGATACAGTCTGCTTTTGACAGTCGGCTGCCGTCGGTAGAAACCATTCTGAATATTTTTTGATCTTCCTCCTGGATGCGTTCAGCATAAATTCCAATAATATGGGCCCTGTTATCATCGGATGCACCGCTGATGATAACGGTTTTCTCAATCATTTTGTGAAACACCGTTGAATCGATCTCAAAAAATTCAACCGCTTCTATTTTCGGGATCTCCGGAAAATCATCCGGATTCAAGCCGACGATATGATATTCAACATTCTGATTTCCGATTTCAATCCAGTGGTTTTCAACTTCATTGACATAAATATCCTCACTGGGAAAGTCTCTGACAATCTCGTATAATTTTCTGGCATTAATGGAAATTGTTCCCTGGTCCTCTATTTTAGCGGGATAAAAACCTTCGAAACCGGTTTCAAGATCGGTGGCTGTAATTGTTATTCCGGATTCTCCAGTCTGAATTAAAACATTGGTCGTAATGGCCAAATTGGTTTTTCGTCCGGCCAA
>JAIVWA010000085.1:0-7714 GCA_049190255.1 Gammaproteobacteria bacterium
GGGGCACCGACACCCCCCAACAACTGCTCGAACCGGAAAAAATCGCCCGGGTGTTCGGAGAAACAGGCATTGCCGCAAGCGACCACATCGTGGTGTACGACGCAGATGCCTGGAAAGCGGCCTTTCTGCTCTCCGTGCTGGATTACTGCGGAGCGAAAAACATTTCCTTTCTCAAGGGCGGGATCCAGACCTGGCGCCAGGCCGGCTACCCCGTGAGTACCGTACCACCGGTTGTCAAAACCAAAACGTTTATTGTTGACCTGCAGCCGCAGTTTGTCGTGGACAATCTTTTTGTACGAAAAAATCAGGACAACCACAATGTGCTGATCGTGGATATGCGCACCCTTGATCAGTCCAAAAAACTGATCAAACACCCCCGGGCACTGAGCGTGGGAAACATTCCCGGATCCATCAAATTCCCGGTTTACGGACTTTACATGGACCACGCTGAGCTGAAGTCGCCGCAAGAGTTGCTGTGGGTCCTCAAAAACCGCGGTATTACGCCGGACAAAACGGTTGTGATCACATGCAACACCGGGGCCTTTGCCGGTGCCGGCTTTTTCATGCTGCGGTATCTGGGCTATCCCGATGTGCGTATGCACGACGCGGCATGGGTTGGGTGGGAAAAAATCGCTCGATACCCGGGCTGCGGCTATTGATGTCGCGAGCCGGCCGAACCGGTATTATTGGAGACTGAAGCAAAAGTGTTCATCCGGGCACGTATGGGAGAAAAGGCATGTTAAAATCGAGTATAGGCATTGTTGCATTGTTAACCCTTTTCGTCGCAGGCATCACAGCAGCGGTTGCCACTGAAAAGAAAGCAACCATGGATGCCATTTGGGTGCCGGTGGGAAGGATTGTGGTGGCACCGCCGGTTGGTGTTTCAGCGAGACGTTCGGCGGTAGCCTTTCCACACTCGCGGCATTTTAACTACCGATGCAAAACCTGCCATCACAAGTGGGACGGCCACACGCAGGTCAAATCCTGTTCGGCATCGAACTGCCACAATGGCCTTTCAGCTCCGAAAAAAGACAGCAAAGCCTCATTCGACCGCTACTATAAAACCGCTTTTCATCAATCGTGTATTGGGTGCCACAAGCAGATCAGGATACAAATCCAGAAGCTGGAGGCCTCAAAAACCGTCTTGCGAGACACGCTGCCCCGCACCGGTCCCACCGGCTGCGTTCAATGCCACCCAAAAGGTCCATAGCCGTCTCTTTGACGGGCAAATTGGTACGCCTATTTTAGATCTGGAGTGATGGAGTATTGGAGTGTTGGATGAATATCGGACTGAGGAGCATGGGTCGTGTTTTAGTGCCAATCGCGATATGATCATTTGCTTGGTTAACGTAATTGGGCAAAAACCGAATCGGGGCAGTGTGATCAAATAATTTTGATTGCCCTTTGGCAATTTCAGCTGAATGCGAGGCGAGCTGATGCAAGGAATTTCTTATTGGCGATCTCTTTATGAAACGACCCACAGCGCACAGGCGGAGGCCTTGTTGATAACATAGTGCGACACACTGCCCGTGAAAAACGCTTTATTAATTCCGCGTCTGCCAATCACCACAGTCCCGAAGTTACCTTTTTCGGCGATTTCGATGATGACCTTGCCGGGGCGCCTCCGGCCTTCCACCGTTTGAATATCAATCTGGCTTTCGGAAAGGCCGGCGTCCTTAAACTTTTTCACGGCTGTTGAGTAAAATTGGTCGATCCGCTTTTTGTCATCGCTGGACACCAGGTCTTCCAATTCCGCCGACGGTTCTTCATCGAGGCTTTCTTCGTAAAACTCTTTGGCGTTGCTCATTACATGCAAAAGTGTGACCGCTACATTTGGATTGCGCATCAACATAAAGCTGATATGGTCGACGGCTCGAAGTGAACTTTCTGAACCATCAACGGCAACCATTATTTTGTCGGGAGCAACCTCTCCGTCCACAAGCCAAACCGGTATGAATTGGGAGTGCTCCAGCAAATTAGATGATACACTCCCCATGAACACTTCCTGAAGACGCGTCATTCTCCTGCGACCTACGACAATCGCGTCATAACGGCCCACATGACCGAAATCGATAATATCTTTGGCCAAACCCAATGTTCTCGGCCGGGTCACAATTTCGGTCCGCTCTTCGTCAATTCCCATGCGCACCATATTATTTTGGTATTGCTCAAGTATTTTGCGGGCCGATGCGTCATTTTTCTTATTCACTTTATCCAATTCAGCCCTTGCTTGCGGACTTGTCCGGGCCTCATCTAGCAGATAATGAGATATCATCGGCTGGACATGAAACAGAACATAATGAAGATTTTTTACCGCCGAGGATATGGCAACTGCGTATTTGACGGCATCTTTCGATTGAAGTGAATCATCCACAGCCAGCAGAATTTTTTTATCCATCAGTTTATTCTCCTTAAAGAAAAGACGGTGACGCCAAAATGTAAGTTATTTATCGGTTTCAGATACAGACCAACGTGAGGAAACACCCTGTCGGCAAAAAGATAAACATTTAAATATAGAAAACAATATTGGTTGTCAACTGCGATTTTTGAGGCCCATGCCAATATTTTCTTTAATATTGACAATTCTTTGTGCGGAAGTATATTCATACATGATTTGCTTTGAATTTACTATCCTGTTCGTATTCGAGATGCAAAATCCTAGCGTTCGTCCGGCTGAATTTTCGTTTTAAGGATGGCGAATGCAAAAACCAAATCTAAATTTACACCGATATTTCCTATCCACCCTAAAACCGTTCACAGAGAGAGGAGAACTCAAATCATGTTCCCTGAGTTAACCCGACACACGCGTGTGCTGGATATTGTCGGAGATACGATCCGGGTAAAGGCCGAAGGTGCCGCTTTTGGTGATCTGGCCATCGTTGAGAATGTCGATGGTGAAACTTCCCAGGCCAAGGTGGTCGAACTCGATCGTGATATTGTCAGCCTGCAGGTATTTGCCGGCAGCAAGGGGCTTTCAACCGATGCCGGTGTGCGTTTTCTCGGCCATCCTCAAAATGTGACCTACTCTGATAATATTTTGGGAAGAATTTTTCGGGGGTCCGGGGAACCCTTTGATGACGGTCCCGATCTATCCTCGGATCCTAAAATAGAGGTCGCCGGCCCCACCGTCAACCCTATGATGCGGGTGATACCCGAGAAAATGATCCAAACCGAAGTTCCCATGATTGATCTGTTCAACTGTCTGGTTGAAAGCCAAAAGATTCCGATCTTCTCGGTGGCCGGCGAGCCCTATAACGAACTGCTGGCGCGTATCGGTTTTCAGGCCGACGCCGACATTGTGGTTTTCGGCGGACTCGGGCTGATTTTTGATGATTACTATTTCTTCCGGACCGCTTTTGAGGAACACGGCGTTTTTCCCCGTACGGTCATGTACATCAACTTAGCAGCCGACCCAATTGTAGAACGGCTGTCGATTCCGGATATGGCCCTGGCGGTAGCTGAAAAGTACGCTGTTGAGGAAGGTAAGCGGGTGCTGGTGCTGCTGACGGATATGACGGCCTATGCGGACGCCATGAAAGAGATCGGCATTTCTTTGGAGCGCATTCCGGCCGCCCGCGGCTACCTGGGTGATCTGTATACCCAGCTGGCCATGCGCTACGAGAAAGCCTGTGATTTCAAAGGTGCCGGCTCGGTCACCATCCTCACGGTGACAACGATGCCCGGCAACGATGTTACCCATCCGGTGCCGGATAATACCGGCTACATTACCGAAGGACAGTTCTATTTGCATGACGGATATATCGACCCCTTCGGCTCCCTGTCGCGCTTGAAGCAGCATGTGATCGGCAAGGCGACCCGCGAAGATCACAGCCAGATTATGAACACGATGATCCGCTTTTACTCCAGCGCCCAGGAGGCCGAAAAAAAGCAGGCCATGGCCTTCGAGCTGTCCCCCTTCGACGAAAAATTACTCGAATTCGGGCGGCTTTTTCGTGCGAGGTTCATGGATATCCGGGTTTCCATGCCGGTGATCGAGGCCCTGGATCGTTGCTGGGAAACACTGGCCGAGTGTTTTGAACCCCAGGAACTGCTGATGAAGCAGGCGTTGATTGATAAGTACTTCAAGGGGTAGGCTATGGCAAAACTATCCTTGAGCAAAAGCGGGCTTCAGAAGCAGCGCGAAGATATGCGCCTGTATGAGCGGGTGCTGCCGTCGCTGGATCTCAAAAGGATGCAGCTTTCCGGTGAATTAAAGCGTGCCCGGCAGCAGCTGGCCGAAGCAGAGGCTGAGGTGGAAAAATTAAATAAACGGGTCGCGGACCAGTTGCCGATGCTTGCGAATCGGGAAATTGACGTTTCCGGGCTGGTTCAGGTGGAATCCTTTCAGATCGAAGAGGAGAACCTGGTGGGCGTTAAGCTTCCCGCCCTGGTGGAAGTAAAGTGCAACGTTATGCCCTATTCGATGCTGGCCAAGCCCCATTGGGTGGATATGCTGGTTGAGCAGCTCAAGCAAATGGTTGACCAAAAAACCAGGGTTCAAGTGGCGGCTGAACGGGTGCGCTTGCTGGAACAGGCCGAGCGCAGGGTCACCCAGCGGGTGAATCTCTTCGACAAAATTCTGATCCCCACTGCGAAGAAAAATATCCAGAAGATCCAGATATATTTGGCCGATGCCGAACGGGCCGCCGTGGTACGTTCCAAACTAACAAAGAAAATACGGCAGCAACAAGCAGCAGACGCATAGCCTGATAGAGCAGTAAACGCTCAATTAGGGTAGTAAATAGAGACTCCCTAAGGGATACACCATCATGAGCATTGTTTCGCTGGCAAAAGTGACGTTTTACGGCCACACAGATGACCGGCAGCAGATCCTCTCTGACCTGCAAAAATTCGGCTGTCTGCATCTGATTCCACTATCCCCCGAGCAGGAGACCCTGCACAAGGGAAGCGGACCTTCTTCGCGTTCCCGGGAAGCCCTGCGATTTCTCACCAGCTGTCCGAATCGACGGCGGCAGGTACGGGATCCCAAAAAATTAGATGCCCATGCAATCGAACAGAAGACACTTGCGCTATTGGATAAAATTCAAGACCTGGAGGCTGAAAGAGATTTCCTGATGGGCCGGGTGGCAGATCTGAAGCCCTGGGGGGAGTTCTCCTTTCCGCCGCGCGAAGCGCTCAACAATCTGAGGCTGTGGTTTTACACTGTCCCTCATAAAGACATGAAAAAAGTTGAAAGCACGGATCTCATCTGGGAGGTGATGTTCCGCGACAATCGCTTTTGCTATGTGGTGGTGATTTCAGAAAGCCAACCGGAAGGCATGCCGGTTGAACGTGTTCGTACCGGCAACAAATCCCTTTCGCAATTGGAAGATCGTCTGGAAGAGGTTGAACTGGAGCTGGAAGATCGGCAGGCGGAGCGCGCCGGCTTGACCCGCTGGTGCACTCTATTTGCCCGCGGTATTGACCGCCTGGAAGATCAGGCGGCCGTGGCCGTGGCGACGCAGCAGACCTATGCCGAGGATCCCATCTTTGCGCTGCAGGCCTGGGCGCCGGTTAAAAGCGTTGCCCGGTTGCAGCAATATGCCGGTGACAAGGGGTTGGTCATTGAAGTGACAGAGCCCCAACCGGAGGAAACACCGCCCACCTTAATGCAAAATCCACCGGGGTTGGCCGGCGGGCAGGATCTGGTTTCATTCTATACCACACCCAAATACTGGCTGTGGGATCCGTCAATGATTGTGTTTTTCTCTTTTGCCCTCTTTTTTGCGATGATTTTTTCGGATGCCGGATATTCGGCCATTCTGGGCCTGATTGTGGCCGTGCTTTGGAAAAAAATGGGGCAATCAGATGCCGGCCGACGCTTTCGCATTCTGCTGGCGACCCTGGTGGGTGCAGGCGTGGTCTATGGCGTGATCGTCGGGAGCTATTTTGGGGTTTCCCCGGCTGCAGGCAGTCTGCCGGCCAAACTGAAAATTATCGACATGATGAATTTTAGCGTCATGATGCAGTTATCGATTTTATTGGGCGTTTTCCATCTTGTTGTCGCCAATGCCGTCACCGCCTGGCACTTTCGGCGTTCGATTCGGGCTGCCGTACCCACCGCCTGGATTTTTATTTTTTTGGGTGCGGCAGCCCTCTGGCAGGCCGGCTCCCATGGTGATACCCTGGCCTTTTTGCAGCCATACGGCATTGCGGCCATGGTGCTGGGGCTGGCAGGCGTGGTGTTATTCAGCAGTCCCGAGGGTCCGCTCTGGAAGCGGCTGCTAAAAGGGCTTGGCGGGCTTACCGGTCTTTCCAATGCTTTCGGGGACGCGCTGAGCTATCTGCGGCTTTTTGCCCTCGGCCTGGCCAGCGCGTCCCTGGCCGGCACGTTTAACGATATGGCCGGGCAGGTCAAAGAAGCGCTTCCGGGGATTGGAATCCTATTCGCGCTTCTGATTGCCCTGCTCGGACACACCTTGAACTTTGTATTGGCTTTAAGCAGCGGATTTATACATGGCCTGCGTCTTAATTTTATTGAATTTTTTAGGTGGAGTATTTCCGAAGAAGGGCATCCATTCAATGCCTTTGCAAGAAAGGAGAAGGAATCGTGGAAAACATGATATTAGCTTTGGGTTGGTTGGGAGTATTCGCCCCGCTGGCTCTGGGAGCCGTCGGCAGTATCATCGGCTGCTCAAGGGCCGGACAGGCGGCAATCGGCGCCATGCTGGAGACCGAAAGCGGCTACGGCAAGTTTATTGGCGTATCGGCGATGCCGTCTTCCCAGGTGATCTATGGGATCGTCGTTACATTGACTTTCGGGGAAGCCATCAAACCGGAGTCTGCCGCAGCCATCTTTGGCATCGGTGTGTTAACCGGGTTGGCCTTGATGGCCAGCGCTGTTTACCAGGGGTATGCTTGCGCTTCATCCATCAGCGTTTCTAAAAGTAAACCCGAGGTATTCGGCATTTCCCTTGCGCCGGCGGCGGTGGTGGAGGGCTTTGCCGTTTTTGCCTTTGTGTTTGCATTGGTACTGCTGGGCACCGCTACCGGAGGAGGAGGTTAAATCATGGCAGAGACAACAAAAGTTGCATCGGGCGTCCAGGAACTCATCAACCGGCTGCGGGATGAGGGTGTCAAGGCCGGCCGGGAAAAGTCCGATCAGGTTCTGCGAGAGGCCCAGGAGCAGGCTTCCCGGATTGTTGCTCAGGCCAAAGCCGAAGCCGAAGAAATATTAAACAAAGCCCGCAGCGAGATCGAAACGGAGAGAGCGGCAGCCAATGACTCCCTGCGCGTGGCAATTCGGGATACCGAGCTTAAGATGGAGGCCGAGTTGAAAGCCGGTTTTGCCGCGCATGTCAAACGGCTGGTGTCCGTTGAACTGAGCGACAGGGAATTTCTGCGACAGATTGTTCTGGCCATCGCCGGCATGGCTGCCGGCGACAAAGCTTGTGAAGGTCAGCCGGTTGAGGTCCTGCTGCCCCAAGACTTATTTGAAACCGATGAGAGGGAGACCCGGCTGACTGAAAAGGGCCAAGACCGCATGCGCCATCTGGTATTGGGTATCTCCGGCGATATGTTGCGGGAAGGTGTTGATTTGAAACCTTCTGAGGATATCAGCGGCGGTATTCGAATACGATTGGTGGGCGAAGATCTGGAGATTGATTTGTCGGATCAAGCCATCTCTGATTTGCTGTTGCAAAACTTGCTCCCGCGGTATCAGGCCATTGTCACTGGGGCGGAATGATTTGAATTGGGAATGCGGAATGCGGAT
>JAIVWA010000085.1:7721-11514 GCA_049190255.1 Gammaproteobacteria bacterium
AAGTTAAGCGGTTTGATTTATAACCCGCGCCACAGAATCTGATGCAAGCAATAACAAATACAATACTCCAACACTCCATTACTCCAACAGGTTCATGGAGTAATCTTATGGGCAGTCAACCATATTATACGCTTCTGGCAAGCTTGCCGCCGCTGCCGCGCTTTGATCAGGCCGACCGGCTGCCAATCACCCGGGAGCGGCTGCGTCAGCGGTCCAGTATGCTGGCCCCGGATGATGCCGAGTTGCTGGAGCGGGCAGCCGCATTTTTAGCCTGGCAGCAACAAACCGCAACCCGTACGGATCAGGAAATGATTGCAAGTTTTAAAAAGATGGAAGAACACATTGCTCAACCCATACTTCAATCCATCTTTGATTTTCCCATTGATCAGCGGACGATTATGGCGGCCCTGCGTCGCCGTTTTCGCGGTTTGCCGGCCCCGGCTTCCGGAGAACCGTGGGGTGTCGGGCGCTATGTCAACCACATCGAACGCAACTGGGATGATCCGCATTTTAAGCTCAGTGCAGTGTATCCCTGGATTCCTCAGGCGCGCATCCATCTTGAAGCCGGGGAAACCCTGGCGCTTGAGCGCCTGCTCAAGAACACGCTCTGGGACCATATCGATCGATCGGTCCCTTCCTATGAGTTCGGATTCAGCGCGGTGTTAACCTACATCATCAAATGGGACATCCTCCATCGGTGGCTGTCCTATGATATCGAAAATGCCAAAGCACGCTTTGAAGAATTGGTAACGGAGGTAACCCATGATCAACCACGACTCTTCGACTGATCAGCCAAAAACATCAGCAGCAGCTGAGGGTGTCACCGCCCGGGTGCTGGCCGTACGTGAAAGTCTCGTCAACATTGATACAGGGGGTAAGGCGATCAAGAAAAATGAAGTGGGCTTCATCTGTGTCGGTAATGAACGCCTCATGGCCGAAGTGCTGCGCATACACGGAAACACAGCCGATATGCAGGTGTTTGAAGATACCCGCGGCGTTCGCGTCGGCGATCCGGTTGAGATGAGCGGTGAGATGCTGTCGGTTTTTCTGGGCCCCGGGCTTCTGGGACAGGTATTTGACGGGCTGCAAAATCCGCTGGCGGTCTTGGCCCGCGATTACGGGTTTTTCCTGCCGCGCGGTGTCGATGTGTTTCCCCTGGACCAGAAGCAGAAATGGGCCTTTACGCCGACGGTTTCAATGGGAGACAAGCTTGTCGCCGGACAACCCATCGGAACGGTCCAGGAAGGATTATTCAGCCACAAAATAATGATACCTTTTAATGAACCTGAGGCGGTTGAGGTAACATGGATTCAACAGGGAAGCTTCACCGTAAATACAGCCATCGCCCGGATTAAAACCAAAGAAGGCGCAGAGCGTGAACTGACCATGGTCCAGTCGTGGCCGATACGCCGTCCGATTCCTGAGGCCATGCTGCGTCGACGCCATGCGGAACGTCTGTATCCCACAGAACCCATGACCACAACGACCCGTATCATCGATACGTTTTTCCCCATCGCACGGGGCGGAATGGCCTGTATCCCCGGACCGTTCGGCGCCGGCAAAACCGTGCTGCAAAGCCTGATCTCTCGCTATTCGACGGTGGACATTGTGATTGTGACCGCTTGCGGCGAGCGAGCCGGCGAAGTCGTTGAGACGATCAAGGAGTTTCCGGAAACCAAAGATCCCCGCACCGGCGGCTCATTGATGGACCGCACGATCATCATCTGCAACACGTCCTCTATGCCGGTGGCGGCGCGGGAATCCTCTATCTATACCGGAATAACGCTGGGTGAATACTATAGACAAATGGGCTATAACGTACTTGTGATCGCGGACTCTACTTCCCGTTGGGCCCAGGCCATGCGCGAGACCTCCGGACGGATGGAAGAAATCCCCGGTGAAGAAGCCTATCCAGCCTATTTAGATTCCTCAATCAAGAATATTTACGAACGGGCCGGTGTGATCAAGTGTCCGGACCAATCGATCGGCAGCCTCACGATGATTGGAACCGTCTCGCCGGCCGGCGGCAACTTTGAGGAGCCGGTCACCCAGGCAACCATGGCCACGGTTAAAACCTTTCTGGGCCTTTCCTATGATCGGGCTTACAAGCGTTTTTATCCGGCCATCGATCCACTAATTTCCTGGTCCCGTTATCTGGACCAGTTGCAGGACTGGTTTGCTGAAAATTTTGGCGCTGAATGGGTTGGCGACGTCAAAGCCATGCAAGAATTATTGCACCAGGGTGATTCCATCTACCAGATGATGCAGGTTACCGGCGAAGAGGGAATCAGTATCGAAGATTATATGGTATGGCAAAAGGCCACCTTGCTCGATATGGTCTTTTTGCAGCAGGATGCCTTCGACGAGGTGGATGAATCCATGCCCCTCACGCGGCAACATGAAAGTTTTCAGCTGATCAAGGACCTGATCCAGCGCAACTATCAGTTTAAGGATAAAGACGAAGCACGTAATATGTTTACCCAAATTACCAGTCTATATAAAAATTTAAATTACAGCCCGGCGGAATCGCAAGAGTATCAGCGCTACCAAAAGGAAATTGAAGACCTCGCGACCGAGTATTCCATCGGTGAGTAGGATAGATCGAAAAGTTCCGCCTAATTGGACTTTTAGCGAAGACTTGACGATCGATGAGCGGGGCTTATATTACCTCAATGTATCGAAATGAAATACTGTACTTGTCTTTAATATTTCTTTAACACAATGCGGCTAAACAGCAGGATTAACCTGTAAGGGGAGTATCAGAAAGGCGGGTTTATGAAAATTGGAATTGTGGGTTGCGGGTTTGTCGGCAGCTCGGGGGCCTTCGCCATCGCGCTCGAAGGCAAAGCCAACGATCTGATACTCGTTGATCTGAATGCAGACCTCGCCAGGGCGCATGCCGAAGATATCCTGCATGCCACGCCTTTTAGCCAACCGGTAAGGGTTGCCGCCGGTGATTACCCCATGCTTAAAGACGCTGATATTGTCGTTCTGGCTTGCGGTGTCGGGCAAAAACCCGGTGAAACGCGCCTGCAACTGCTGGAACGCAATGCCCAGATTTTTCAAAATGTCGTGCCCCGGGTCCTCGAATACGCACCGGAAACCATTCTGCTGATTGTCTCCAACCCGGTCGATATTATGACCGAGGTGGTCACAAAAATCTCAAATCTTCCTCACGAGCGCGTGATCGGATCCGGAACCATTCTTGACACCGCCCGTTTTCGTACCCTCCTGGCCGAACATCTCAACATCGCCCCGCATTCGGTGCATGCCTATGTTTTAGGCGAACATGGTGATTCGGAAGTGTTGGCCTGGTCTTCCGGCAAAGTCGGCGGTGTGCCGCTTGAAGAATTTGCAACCCAAATTGGTCGGCCGATAACAGATGACGTCAAAGCAAGAATTGACGACGGTGTCCGTCGAGCCGCCTATCGTATCATTGAGGGCAAAGGGGCGACCTATTATGGAATCGGAGCCGGCATCGCCCGAATAGCAAAAGCCATACGCGATGATGAAGGTGCGGTGCTGACGCTCTCAAATATTGAAGGGCTTAATGGCGTAAGCCTTTCTTTGCCCCGGGTGCTGAAAGCCAAAGGGATCGAGGCCACCATTCAGCCGATGCTTTCAAATGAGGAGGCCGAAGCGCTTAAAAGAAGTGCTGAGATATTAAAGGAAGCCGCCGCCGAACTTAATCTTTAGTAATCGTTCAGCCACAAAGCCACAAAGACACTAAGATACTTAAATAATTCAAAATTACTTACAAAAAGAAAGGGCGTCATCTGATTATTTTAACAAT
>JAIVWA010000086.1:0-11461 GCA_049190255.1 Gammaproteobacteria bacterium
CGGCAGCAAAGAATTTGTTTCCGGCCACTATCGCAGATTCAAAGACCTGTTTATGTCCAAAAATGAAAAGATTCCCAGGCCGGTGGCAGGCCTGGATGGGATGTATTCGTTAAAACGACTGTCGGAAGTAATACCCTAATTGAGCGAAGTCCAATTAACAGGTATTGGTTTTGTGGCCATGAGCAACTCATTTTATATGGCCCTTTCGGGTGATATATTAAAAATCAAATGTAAACTTGACCATAGTTTCTCCTTTCACTATTATATTCTTTTTCAACCAGGAAAGGAAAAGGTGCGACACCTGGTTTTCTTTTCTATGAGAAAATCGAGGATTGGGAACCGAATCTCCAGGCGTTAAATCAATTTATTTCACTGCAGCCGGTGGACGGCTAATTGATTGTTTCTGTCACCCATTTCGTGACCATTGCCGTCATTGCCGGAACCGGTGTCCCGTCAGGCGAGGGGGTTCTACTGGAGCTGAATAAGGATATGTCTTATACGGCTGTTGGTCGCATCAATTTCGGGCAATGACATCAAGATTCCAAATGATTGTGCACAATAAAAATGTACGAAAAATTTATGATGATAAAAATAGGTGGAAGATGAAGCGTCTTGGAATATCGGTAGTCGGATGCATGATGATTATTTCCTGTGCGGGACAGCGACCTGCAAATATAGGTATCCACAACGGCCGGCTAGCTGACTGTCCGTCCAAACCTAACTGTGTCAGCAGCCAGGCGGCCGATGAAGATCATGCCGTAGCTCCCCTTAGATATCAGGGAGAAAAAGTGGCTGCCTTCAAGCGGCTGAAAAAAATTGTGGAATCGTCAGAAAGAAGTACAATCGTCGCGGAAAGCGAGAATTATCTCCATATTGAATGCAAATCGGCCATTATGGGGTTTGTCGATGACGTGGAGTTTTATTTCCCGAAAGAGAAAGTAATTCATGTGCGATCTGCCTCCCGGCTCGGGTATTTCGATCTCGGCGTCAACCGGAAGCGGGTGGAGCAGATACGAAAGCTGTTTGCTGCGGAGTTAGATGATGTCCAGGAATGACTTGCTGCAACTCGAAAACCAGCTTTGCATATAAAAATCTTACCCTAAAAAAATCCTCAAAAATAAACAGCCTCGCGGCAAGCCACGAGGTATCTGAAAGTTGATTGTACCGATTTTACCGCAGCAAGCTGCGGGAAATTAAACCCAGAAGAGATTAAAACTGATATGATCATACTTGATTCTGTTACCAAAAAATTTGGCGCCTTTACCGCTGTCGATAATGTTTCCTATACAATTAAAAAGGGAGAGTTTTTTGCTTTGCTCGGACCCAACGGTGCCGGCAAGACCACCATCGTTCGGATGCTTCTTGATTTTATCAAACCCTCCTCGGGCAGTATTACAATCAATGGACAGCCTGCATCCGACCCGGCTTCCCGCAATTACGTCGGATATATCGCTGAACAGCATATGATTCCGCCATATCTTTCTGGATTCGAATTTCTGTCGCGGCATGCTTCTTTAATCGGACTGTCCGGAAAAGACGCCGAAAAGGAAGTTTACAGGGTGCTCGAGATCGTTGCCATGAAAGGGCCGGAAAGGAAGAAATCCGCGACATACTCGAGGGGCATGAAACAGCGCATCGGTCTGGGGGCTGCCCTGCTGGGAAAGCCGACGGTGCTGATACTGGATGAGCCCATCACGGGGCTTGATCCGATCGGCATCCGCGATGTTAGAAAAATTCTTGAAAACCTCAGTGGCAAGGGAGTGACTGTGATCTTAAACTCCCACCTGCTCTCAGAGGTGGAAAAAACATGTGAAACGGCTGCCATCATCTACAAGGGGAAAATCCTTATCAAGGATAACATTACCGCAATCGTGAAGGATCACGAGACCCTCGAGGATGTTTTTATCCGATATATAGAGCATGAAAATGAATAATGTCATAAAAATTATGATCTATACCATGCGGGACCAGATGCGGCACAAAAGTGTTTATGTTCTCCTGGGTCTTTCTATTATATTCATATTGATGATCCGCGGATGTTATGACAGCGGATATACTGTGAATGGGAAAACGGTCGATACCGCCATGGTTGCCTGGCATGTTTCAAAAATTGTTTTCCACACAATTGCCGCCGGAATGTTTCTGATGGTTTCCATGCTTTCCATGAAAATATTCAGCCGGGATCGTACGGATGGAAACGAGGTTTTGTTTCTGGCCAGATCTGTTTCCAGATGGCAATATATTCTCGGCCGGGTCACCGGCACCTGGGCACTTAGCCTTATTTTCATGTTTTTACTTCATTTGACGATCTTTGTAACGGTATGGGTAAAAACGGGAACCATCATTTCCGGATACCTGACCGCATCTTTGGTATGTTCGATCAACCTTCTTTTTGTGATTGCATGCGTCTGTTTTTTATCTCTTTTTATGCCCGACTTTATTAGTGCGTTTTTTACCATGGGAATTCTAATCGTTGGGTTTATTTCCGATGGTGGTCATCAGATTATCAACAGTGACATCGTAAGATCCGCAATCCCTGCTTCAACCAATGGAGGACCTGCCTTATGGAGGATTTTATACCCCAAAGTTTTTATGTTGCAGGCCTATGCAGATGCAATCATCAGCGACAGCGAATTTCATATAATGGGACCTTTCCATCCCCTCCTGAATCTTTCCTTTTATATTCTTTTAATAATGTTGTTAATGTTGGGCTTTTATAATCGAAAAGAGATTTGAGGAGTTATCGTTCAAGAAGGTTTTAAACAGATCGCCCTATTCTGCCGGCCGATCCTCATCGCAGTCGATTTTTCGGTAAAAATAAACCAGGATGGACAACGGGCCATTTGGGCCTTAAGTTTAAAGGGTCTGGTTCACCGATATCAGGTCTGGAAGACGCTGATCTTTCTGGAGCTTCGGTTCAAACAGTACGATCGGAAAAAATTTTACAGGAGGTTAAAAGTGCAAAAAACATGGTCACATAACAACTATGAGATCAAAGAAGGGCTAAAGCCCGGAAGTTCACAGTTTCGCTATTTTTTTGCCGTTTCTGAAAGCGGTGAGAAAAAATGCAACTATTGTGTCTGGATAATGGATGAAGCCTTGTCCCGATTTGATCAATCCAAAGATTTTAACTCAATTGTCTCATCTCAGAAAGTAATCTGGCACGAGTGGGTCAAGGAAAAAATCGAAGCCTCAGATTTTAGAAATCGGGCGCTAAAATTTGAAAAAACGGGGAAAAAAGAGATCGACCTGTCGGAAATGGCAGAACATGTCACGATGGATTAATCAGCGATCCCGACAGAGTTGGAAGATAGGTGTCGCGTCTTGATTAGTGATTAAGAAGCCCAGATTAGTGGAAACTCAGGGACGTTGTTGACTGGGTTGACTTACTGGCTGGGCAGCTGACCAACGGGAAAATGGGGTCAGGGAAAATTTTGGGGACGTTCTCAAGTTTTAAACAGAAGTTTCAGAGATAATTACCAATTTTGGCCGTGAGCGCTTAACCGGCGTGGGTTTAGCTATCTGTAAAGTGTAAGACCCCACTGTCGTCAATCCGGTGTCCCAGCGCCGATAGGACTTCGGATTGGGTCTTCGTTGGGGTTTCTAATCGCCTGATCGGTTTTCTGAGGAAGGGGGTCGGACCAAGCTAAGTGTTTGATATTTTGTATAAAAAGTTCTAAAAATGGCTGTTTTTTGGTCTTAAACATGCCTTTTTGGGTACAAAATGGCTGGTTTAAGGATTTTAAAAAAATACTTTTTGGCTTAAACGGTCCTTTTTGGGGTCAAAAAGCGTCGTTTAAGACGGTTTTAGGGCCTATTTTAGAATTTTTTCGCCGTTATTATAGTTGGTTACCGTGGTCCGACCCCAACAACAACCCAGGGAGTCGGTATTTGCGATTGATCCAGATTTTTTTGCAGATTGAAGAATAATCGACGATGGTGGATTGAGTGGATATACCAGGCAAAGAAAAGATACAACGGTTTGAGTTTGTTAAATTATAATGAACCCCTTAGTTGCATAAACAACATGGCAAAGAGTAGATAGAGGTCTGTATTTATAATCAATATCATAGAAAAATGACTAATTCTTCGATATCTCCATTTGTAAATTCGAAGAATGGGGTCGATGTTGCCATGTTGTTTACCCTCCGGGAAAGCCGGAGGACTTCAGATCCTGCGCTGCTGAGGGTTCGAAGTAAAGAACTACGACTTCACCCTCAGACGCCTTGACTCTGAATCCCTCCGGCTTTTGCAACGTTGGGGTGAAATCCAGAATCCTAGAAAAAGAAAGCACCGCATGATTAGACAGATGAGGTGCTTTCTAATTCGTTAGGTTGTGTTCGTTGAATCCGGTTGTTTAGGCGGCCTTGCGGATCATGCCTTCGCGGGTTTGCGCCACTTTCGTGCTTTCAATATATTCGTCGAAAGTCATGCGCCGATCGATGATGCCTCCGGGGATGATCTCGATAATCCGGTTTGCCACGGTATTCACGAACTCGTGGTCATAGGCGGTGAAAAGAACCACCTCCTTGAATTTGAGCAGGCTGTCATTTAAGGACGTTATGGATTCCAGGTCGAGGTGGTTGGTGGGTTCATCCAGTATCAGGACATTGGATTCGGAAAGCATCATCTTTGAGAGCATGCAGCGAACCTTTTCCCCACCGGAAAGTACGCTGATCTTTTTAATGGCCTCCTCCCCGGAAAAGAGCATACGTCCCAAGAAAGTCCGGGCAAAGCTTTCTCCTTCTGTTGGGGGGGCAAACTGCAGGAGCCACTCGATAAGGTTGCGGTCGCCGTCGAAAAAGGCGCGGTTTTCTTTGGGGAAATAGGAATGGGTGATTGTGACACCCCAGCTGAAAGTGCCGCTGTCCTGTTTTATCTCCCCGGCCAGGATTTGGAAGAGGGTGGTCTTGGCCAGGCTGTTTTCGCCCATAAAGGCGATCTTATCCCCGCCGTTTACAATAAAGCTTACGTTGTCCAGTACCTTTTCACCATTGATGGTCTTAGTGAGTCCGCTCACTTCCAAAATCACATTACCACAGGGGCGTTCCGGCCTGAATGAAATAAACGGATATTTTCTTGACGACACCGGCATGTCCTCAAGGGTGAGTTTCTCCAAGAGTTTTTTGCGAGAGGTGGCTTGCTTCGATTTGGAGGCGTTGGAACTGAATCGCTGGATGAAAGCCTTCAGTTCATTGGCCCGGTTAGTGATCTTATTGTTTTCCGACTGTTTCAGTCTCAGGTTCAGTTGACTGGCCTGGAACCAGAATTCGTAGTTCCCCACGTACACTGCGATTTTACCAAAATCAATGTCGGCAATGTGGGTGCATGCCTGGTTCATGAAATGACGGTCATGTGATACCACGATGACCGTGTTCTGGAACTTGTAGAGAAACTCCTGGAGCCAGGCAATGGACTTGATGTCCAGGTTGTTGGTGGGTTCATCCAAAAGCAGGACGTCCGGGTTTCCAAACAGGGCCTGAGCAAGGAGCACGCGCACTTTTCCCCCGCCCTCGAGCTCCTTCATCTTCTTCTGGTGAAGTGCTTCGGCGATTCCCAGGCTGTTTAAGAGAATCGTCGCTTCAGGCTCCGCCTCATAGCCGTTCATCTCCGCAAAATCGTTCTCAAGCTCACCTGACTTGATTCCGTCTTCATCGGAAAAATATGGCTTGGCATAAAGCGCATCCCTTTCCGCCATAATCCCGTACAGTTTTTCATGGCCCATGATTACCGTGTTTAAAACCGTCTCTTCGTCAAAGGCAAAATGGTCCTGTCTCAAAACTGCGATTCGCTCCCTGGGCCCTACCGAGACGGTTCCCGAGTCCGGTTCGATATCGCCTGTAAGAATCTTCAGGAACGTGGATTTCCCTGCTCCGTTGGCGCCGATGAGTCCGTAACAGTTGCCCGGTGTAAATTTTATGTTGACGTCTTTGAACAACACCCTCTTGCCGTAGGCGAGGGTAATGTTGGTTGTGCAGATCATTTTCCAGTCCCTTTTCATTAAACAATGTCTATTCGCAGATTCAGGAGATTAACACAAACAATCCCTATCGACTAAATCCCAGTTTTTGCGGTTAGGTTCAAAAACATCAAATATAAATACTTTTAAGCCAATGTCAAAACGTTTCAGTTTGGCCAAGGTCCAGGCTGCCGAAAATTTTAACCGCTGGAATAAATCGAGTATTTGGAGAGGAATATTGGGGTTCAAATCTACGTTTGACTCTTGTTGAAAAATGTCAAAGGTCAAACGTAGACTTGACTCTCAATTTTCTTTCTTAGCCTCTTGTGAACAAAAGAAGGGGACAGGTACTTTATGCTTGACACAAATCAATTCCTATGTAATGTAGGGCAAAAATTTAGGCACAAAGGAGCCAGCCATGCCAAGAACCCAGCGATTGATAATAAATGATGAGAGCACTGTTTATCACGTGATGTCCAGAACTGCCCTGGACGGCTTCCCATTGGGTGATATTGAAAAAGATTTTATGCTGGATCTGATCCGGCGCTACGCTGCCCTGTATTTGGTTGAAATCTTAGGGTTCTGCCTGATGGGAAACCACTTCCACATTTTGGTGAGGATGTTTCCCGAAGATAAATTTACAGACGAGGATATTCTAAAACGCTATGTGGATTTTTATGGTGATGAGCGTATTTTTGCAGAAGGCCTGGTACCCTCATTGCGGGAGAAACTATCAAGTCTTTCTGAGTTTATGCGTGAAATTAAGGTCGGCTTTGCAAGGTTCTACAACCGGCGCCACAACCGACGGGGCTATTTCTGGGGTGATCGCTTTAAGAGCGTGATTGTCGAAAACGGAGAGACTCTGATCAACTGCCTGGCCTATATCGATTTAAATCCCTTACGTGCCGGCCTGGTGGAGCGCCCCGAACAATACCGCTGGAATTCATTGGGCTATCATGTGCAGACCAACAACCGGGATAACTTTCTTTCGACTGATTTCGGCTTAAAAGAATTCAATGTCAAAAGCAAAAAAGAGCGCATCAGAAGGTATCGCCGATATGTCTATGAAGCCGGATCTTTAAACCGGCCTGAGAAGGGAAAAATCAAGGTCATTGAGGACAAGATTCTTGAAAAAGAGCGTAACAAAGAATTTGAACTCAGCCGAAGCGATCGTTTCAGGTACCGTACGCGCTATTTTACGGATTCGGGCATAATCGGCAGCAAAGAATTTGTGTCCGGCCACTATCGCAGATTCAAAGATCTGTTTATGTCCAAAAATGAAAAGATTCCCAGGCCAGTGGCTGGACTGGATGGAATTTTTTCACTAAAACGGTTATCGGAAATATGATTTTCCCCGGATTAATTTTTTGGGATGATCTCCAAAAAAGTTGGGGTAAAAAGCAGTAGCACCCCGTTGTATGCGATATACCCTTAAATCAAATTAGCCACAGACCAGTCTTCGCACAAGGCTTCGCCGCGGCAAGCCCACGCAGACAATGCGCAGACTATAAATGTTTTTTGCCTGAGTGACCTGCTCATACAAATGCATCAGGCCTTAAGCTAAGTGGGAAGTCCATAAATAAGTATATAACTTGGAATGGTGGTTGTTCTTTTGAGTGCCCAAAAGGGGGGAAATTTAAAATCAACTGGGCTTGGGATATGTGAACCATATGAAAAAATCCACCAGAAGCAGATTAACAGAAAAACAAATAGCTGTTTTCCCGGGTAATACCCTTTTTGATAAGATTGCCCGGGCTGTGTGCCGCGCAGGGACCCTGCCCGGCAAAGAGCTGTTTGAAGCATGGGAGGTGGCACGGCGGGTTCGCAGGAAATACCGGGGCGGAAGAGTTGTGGATCTGGCATGTGGACATGGCCTTTTAGCCCACATCATGCTGTTGCTTGATGACAGCTCTGCAGAGGCCCTGGCTGTTGATCTGCATTTTACTGAGAATACAAATAGGCTTTCACAGATCATTATTGACAGGTGGCCACGTCTGAAAAACCGCATCTATTATCTGAACTCCCGTGTTGAAGACATTAACTTGAAATCGGATGACATCGCTGTGTCAGTGCACGCCTGCGGCCAGCTTACCGATACGATAATTGATACCGCGGTGAAGGCCGGTGCAAGGCTGGCTGTACTACCGTGCTGCCATGATACAAAAGTGGGCGATTTAGGCGGACTTGGCGGATGGGTGGATGGTCCACTTGCCATTGATGTAACAAGGGCTGCGCTGCTAAGGGCTAAAGGGTATTCCGTTATTACCCGGACCATACCAGAAGAGATAACGCCTAAAAACAGGCTGTTAATGGCGCACCCGAGAAAAGAGGGTCAAAGCTTGAATAGTGAGAATTGGGGTCGGACCACGCTGAATGCTTGGTAATTAGGGATAAATGCCAAAAATAGTCTCGTTATTTTGGCTTAAAGTGATGTTTTTGACACCCAAAATAGCGGTTTAAGAAGAAAGCAACCACTGGATTGGCACCAACTTGCCTTTTTCTTAAATGCATCTTTTCGACAGTAAAAGCGGCCTTGTTTTTAAGATCACGCCTTAGTTGCCGGTGTTCTACCTTGGTCCGACCCCAGAGCCTATTTTTGATATGTTTTCAAAGATATCCGTCCTGACGTGACCTCTAAATATCCATAGTAAACAAAAAGATTGTCCTGTAAACAGCGATTTGTTATAGGTTCAAACTGGCTGGAATTGTCGCCTGGGATTTACACGGTTCGTTCCGGAGGGATGGAGGGGTATGCTATCCAAAGTTTCCAGCAGTGCGGTCCTTGGTATAGACGCCTAACGGGTGGAAGTGGAAGTTGACATCACCCCGGGGCTTCCGACATACACCATATTATGGTTACCGGATAGATCAGATTGAGCTTTAGGTTGATGATGATATCTGCACTTTTCGTGGAGTCAAAATATTCTCAATAAAACCACATCGGAGAATCGACAATGCGAGTAACTACTCTTTTGGGCAGTGCCAAAAAGAAAGGAAATACCGCAACTGTTTTGGGATGGGTAGAGGAAGAACTCAAATCACTGGGCCACGATGTGGAACGCATCTACCTCAACAATAAGTCTATCGGGGGCTGTCTCGGGTGTGCCAAATGCCGGGAGAATCCCGATGAAATCGCCTGTGTCCAAAAGGACGACACGATAGATATTCTTGAAAAAATGATCTCATCCGAGGTGGTCCTGTTCGCTTCGCCGATCTATTTTTGGGGATTTTCGTCTCAAATTAAGGCTCTTATCGACAGGGGCTACTCCCTGGTTACCAACTACCACAAACCGGGGCATACTTCTCTAATGGAAGGCAAACGCATCGGCCTGTTGGTCACCGGTGCAGACACCTATGAGGATAATTCTGAAGGTATGTTTACAGCTTTCGATCGGATTGTGGACTATTATTTAGCTAGAAAATCTGGTGAATTGTACGTAGGTGAGTGCAGCGTTCCTGCCGAGTTATCTGAAGAGGTCAAGGATAAGGCTGTAGAACTGGCTCGATCTTTGGTGGGCTGATACATTCCATCAGATTTATTAAGAGAAGGGGTGGGTTCAGAAAGAAAGGAAAAGGGTCACCCATTAAAGGGCTTGTCAAGAGAAAAAACACCTCTCCCATAAAAAAAATACTTCATTTTTTTCTCTTGGCTCTTAGTTCCCCCACAGCACGGTATTGTTTTGCCACCCGTCTCGCACCCGTTATTTCATTTTTATCGGTTCGCGGTTCAACCTGTGTTGATCCGCACCAGTCACCCATCAGGTTCAAGGCGATTGTGTTTTAAGCCAAACACATGTACTTCAAGCACAATGCTTAAAACACGGCCCCTGGTCCATTCGGACCCCAGAAAATCTTCGGTGCCATACCGTGTTCAATTGATTTATCACAAATCTTATGGTTGTTAGCCAACCCCTTGTGGACTCACGGCATAGGCGAATCAGGATCTAAACAACGTTGTCCGGCTGTTGGCGGTTGCGGCAGCTACCAATCACATCTTATGGTTTTGTACCAACCCTTATGCCGGTTCACTGCCGCAACCAAAATGTAAAACGTTATTACTAACGCATCATACACGCCTCATATTTTTTTTAGCTGCTTTGTCTTTGTTTCCGGTAACAAGGCAATAATTTTTTATTATGTGGGTGCAGCAGATACCAATCAAGTCTTGTGGTTTTGTACCAACCCTCATGCCGGTTCACTGCCGCACCCAAACCGATTATCTAAAAAGCATGTCTTCATCAAACGGTACTTGATCCCGCATGATAAAATAAGAAGCACGGGCCAACTTGTTGGCAAGAGCCTTGGTGGCAACAGCGCCGTTGGCTTTGGCCATTTTTTGCTGATAAAACCGCTGGGCCTTGGGAATGTACCTTTTGCCAAAGTGCGCGGCTTCAACATAAGCCCATGCTAAGTATTTATTGCCGTTTTTTTTGTTGTTCTCTCCCTTTTTCTTCCCATTTGAAATTCTTTTACTGCCAACACAACGGCAATAAGAAGCGTAATTGCCGACTTTGTCAAACCGTCCTATATCACCTACTTCAAGCATAATTGTCAGACCCAGAATTAATCCAATCCCAGGGGTGGTTGTCAGCATCTCAAACTCTTTGCGAAGCTGGACCTGGGGTTTTACTTGCTTTTCTATGCCTTTGATAACCTTTGCCAAATGCTTAATGGTAGAAATATTATTTTGAGCCATGAACACCAGGTTCGAGCAATCGAATAGATCGCAAGCATCGTCCATGGCCAGTTTTTTGATTGCATTGCTTGACATCTTAATTCCAAGATTTCTGGTAATCGTACTTTGAAGGCTTAAAATATTGCTGGTTCTGTGCTTGACGAAAAATAGTCTTCTGCGAAGCAGATCCCGAACAGCCCTTTGCTCCTTGGGGTAGATATAGCCTTCCGGCAAAATGTTTAAGTGCTTCATGTGCGCCAGCCAAAAAGAGTCCCACTTGTCATCGGTGTGTTTGATGCCTTCGTATTGTTTGATTGCCGACGGATTGGCCAGATGCACCCTATAGCCATGTTCCTGCAACCCATCGACAAGCCAGTACCAGTTGTAGGTGGATTCAACGATAACACCTTTCAGATCAGACTTGAATGGTTGTAAAACCATTAAAACCTTGTCCAGAGAGTTGGGCAGCCTTTTACCAAATAGCCTTTTGTGATCCTGATCCATAATGCCGATGTAATTATTGCTTGAATGTAAATCGATTCCGGCGTATGTTCCCATTAAGACACCTCCTAGATCCTATTAAATTAATAAATTATTTGGTCCATAGCATTTTATGCTATGGATGGGGAGGTGTCTTTTTTTTAGCGCATCCGGCTGTAGTGACATTTAGCGAAGCGTTCCGAAGGAAAATGTCACGCTGGATGCGCAATACCGCTTCTATGCTGCATCGATAAATCGATAGGCTTTCTTGTTGAATGCCCGGCCCTTTATATGACTATCACATCTTAAATATTAAATATTCACAATCAACATTTAATATTTAGGAT
>JAIVWA010000087.1:0-11459 GCA_049190255.1 Gammaproteobacteria bacterium
TTAGGTGCTTAAAAAAATGACTATTGACTAATGACTATTTGGCAAATCTCATAACATCGTCGACACTTTTTAGTGGCACTAACTGTTTCACAACATCGTCGACACTTAACAGAAATTTTTTATCGGAATTTTATTTTTAACCGGCTCCCTGAGTTGATAAGATTTGGTTTTGATTAGCTCTTTAGGAGCATCCTTTGTTGCCTGATACCAGATTTTCACATTGTGATCTTTCGTGTTGATGATTGCCCAAACATATTGAAAACTTAAATCTTTATCGACGTAGAAGTCTTCGTTAAGAATATTGATATTACCATTTTCCTTTACCAGACGAACAAAATGCAGTCTGCCTCGGGTTATAGGCAGTCCCTGTGATGCATCAAAGGTAAATGATTTAGGCAGATATCTTGAGTTATAGCTTGTTGGCTTTTGTTTGCCGAAATTATTTTTTCTGTATTTCTGATAATTATTGTGTTTGTCTCGAAACTTTTTTGATTCGGATCTCATATGATCCAGATCTTTGAAAACTTTAGGTTGCCAAAGCATTTTGTCAAAGCGGCTGTTGAAACTTTCGATATGGGCATTTCTCCAGGGTTCTCTAAAAGGAATAAAAACAAGTTCAACACCAAAATTTAAACAGAAACGGCTCAGTTTGCCAAATGTTCGGGGATGATACATGCTTCCCCGAAAGGATGCTTCGTTATCAAGCTGCAAATAACGAGGAATGCCAAATGTCTTCCAGTCGTCAACAATGAAGCTTATAATGCTGTCTGCTCCTTTGCTTTGATATTGTTCCAAGTTAGCCTTGGATGTATAAACATCGATTCGGTTTACGGAAATAATAACACCAAATCCTTTAATATATCGTGGCGTTACTAAATCAAGTTGATGCAGATGCCCAGGATGTCGGGCCTTGATTAGTGGGTAATATTTTTTTGACGATTGTTTCTTTGTATTTTTGTTCTGTTCATCAATTAGTCCGTTTCGTTTTAAAACGCGATTGATGGTTGAAAGGGCCGGTTTGTTCCGGTACCCTAAGTTATCAAGTTCCTGGTGAATGGCGACGGCACCACAAAAGGCATATTTCGTATCAGGAGTATCTCTATTGGTTAATTTTATTCTGCTCTTAACGATTGCCTGTTCAAGTTCTTTGCCGATTTTACCAGGCTTATTATGAGGCGCTCTGGATTCATTAAGATACCAGTCTGATTTTTCTGACTGCGCCCGCTTAAGCCATTTATATACCCAATCTCGAGTTCGGTTAAGTTTTTTATGAATCTGAGTTACATTTTTTCCTTCATTACTTAACTGAACACAGAGTTTGCGAAGTTGAATTTCTTTTTCGTTATTTTTGTACTTTTTTTAACCATTGTATATCCTCCTTTTTAATCGGAGATTATACAATGTGTCGACGATGTTGTGAAACTTCAAGTGTCGACGATGTTGTGAAACATGCCACGTACTGCCTTAGCTGGATAGCGGCATCTCCAGTCCAAAAGTTACTTAGCCCCTTATGCGGATTCATAACGATAGTATTGCTATCTGGTTTTAGTTCGGGGTGATAGTCAATCCCCCAGGTTCCCTGCGCAAACATTTTATTCTCAAACATGATCTTGTCGATGCCGTTCAAGCTCTTCCAATTCGCAAAATCTTGCGGTGTGTACATATGGGTAGAGTAAAAGACAGGGATTCCTATCTTTTTTGCGAGCGCTTTTAACGTCTTCTCTTTTTCAACTACTTTATGTTTTATCACAGTCGGACCGACTAACCCCCAAGCAGGACTTTTTTCTGATAAGAAATCGTTTTGTGGATCCGTAACGAACATAGCTGTTTTTGCAAGATCTATCTTTACCGTTTCTCTCGGCATAAAGCTTTGTTTATAAACGTATTCATCCGCATTAGCGGAACTGATTAGGACAAAAAATGCTACAGTTGCTACTGTTAATATTTGAGTTAATTTTTTCATAATATATACCTCACGATTAAAATGATTTTTAATTTGTGCTCTTTCATCAAGCCGACAAAAGAAAATTTAACATATTAAGCTCTACCATCTTTTGGCTCTTATTAAATTAAGCCATCAATTTGTTACTCCCGAAAATATAGGGACTACTTTATGAATTGCAAATTTTTAGTATTTTTTTTGTGAGGCAGGCACATAACATTAATATTATCATGCTACATGTTTTTAACGGAAGATTTGAAACGAGACACTTTTTGAAGTTGTGACAGCTTGCCAATCTCTGTAATTCGACAGTTATCGAAATGTGTAGTGATAAGATTCGAGTATCACAAAGATTTATCGGCTGTCAAATATCAGGGTACACAGCATTACCCGTCGCCTTGGGCGCCCCTATCGATATGGCAAGCGTTTTTGCATGATGCTAAAGCACGCTCGAACTCACGAAAAAACATGCCTCATTTGTGGCTAATCAATTTGCAGATTAGCCAGGGCAAGTACACACTTTTCTGAGATGTAATTTATTTTGGGTTTCGTGCCTAAATCGAACCTTTTGAGGCGTTCTAAAAATTTAGGATTAGTGGACGGAATGTGAATTTTTCAAGGGGATAGATAGATAGCAGTCGCACCTTTCGTTAATTTGGTAATTGTTTATCCTTAATATAAAATCGTTTCCTTTTTATTAGAACGCGTTACAAAAACTGCCTACAATCATTCCAGCAATGCCGGTAATTCTGATAGGTCTTTAATCTCAACCTGCGGCTGGCCGGGAAGTCGTTCCGGGCTTTGATCAAATCGATTGACCCAGGCGACTTTTAAACCAAAGGCTGCCGCACCCGACGCATCCCAGGCATTGGAAGACTGAAAAATGATTTCTTCCGGTTTTAGGTCCAGCTCATCCACCGCAATCTGGTATACGCGCGGATCCGGCTTGAATACCCGCGCTGTTTCAACAGAGAAGATTTTGGGTATCATGGTTTCGAGCCGGGAATTTTTGACCGCCGCTTCAAGCATCATCGGCGTTCCGTTTGAAAGAATCGCAATTTCAAATCCGCGCGTTTTTAGTTCAGACAGCGCCCCGGGCACTTCCGGATAACATTCCAATTGCAGATAGGCCTCGATGAGATCCTTCCTAAGCGCCGAATCTTTTAGGGTGTGCATGTCGAAGGCGAAATCGAGCGCATCCTGGGTCACCTGCCAGAAATCAGCATGCCGCCCCATTAAACTCCGCAGCCATGTATATTCCAGTTGTTTGGTGCGCCAGACCGCGGACACTTGATCCGCAATATCCCCTAATCGCGCGCGATGCTTTCCCACAGCGGAGTGAACATCAAACAGCGTCCCGTAAGCATCAAACACACACGCCTTGATGCCGTCTATTGTTGGCTTCTGCGACATAAGATCCTCCTTTCAACATACATCCGGTATTAATGATCGCCTCTGCAATCGAATTGGATCAATGCACAAGGCATATGGCATTTCACAACATTTTGCAAGGGTTTGAATTGGGTATAACCTGATGCTAAAGTTTGAAGGTGCTGCAATTTTTTTGGATGTGCTGAAATCTTAAACCACGTAAATAAGCTTAACAAAACAACTATATCCGAATGCAGTGCATCCAGCCCTGGGCAACAAATACTATGGTTTGTTGGCCAGGAATACAAACCGTCTAAGTGGTATGAAAAGATAATATACAGTTTGTAGGAACTCCTACGCCCCTCATATTTCAAGCAAAAAAAACTTCTGAATTTCGCTTTATTAATCAATCTTTCATAATTATATTGAATATCATCTCAAGCATAATCTGGCGACGGATATTATGACTGTCTTAATAAAAGGGCATTTGAAAATTGGGTAAATTTGAAAATAGATAAATCAAATGATTTCTATAACACCGTATAAAAAAACTGAATTAAGATCCGCATAGGAGATAATGATTATGCTATCATTGTTTGCCGCCGCGGTCGCAACACTTTTATTTTTTTGGTTGGGACAGATACTATTGCCGGATGAACCGATAATTGTATTTGGCGGTGCGTTGGTATTAGGATTTTTTACAAGGACTATTATCGATAAAACATGGAGTAAGCGCCAAAAACGAACAGATAGTTCTGATATTTTTCCGTATTTAAGAAGGAATTCTCTTGAAAAATGGGGCACAAAATGGGGGCAACAGTATGAATACCTAAATAAAGTCGTATTATTTGATCCTCCCTTAAAATATCCGCTCGATGTAGGATATATTTTATATTTCGATTTTGACACATCAACCCCAGAGGGAAAAAGAAATGAAGAAAACTTTAACGAAATAAACGCATTTCAAAATAATGTTATTTTAGATTCTGGATTTCCGGAAGTTTATCGAAATGAACCAAACTCAGGATTTAGAGATGAATGGTTTTTGAGTATAGTCAAATATTCTGGATTTAATGATAAATATTCCTGGGTGATCTATCAGAGAGGGAAACGGGACCAATCAAATTGAAATGGTGGGGTAGCAAAGAAATTGCATTTAACTGAAAATACTGAAAGCAATCGGAATCGGTGAGCGGCTCACTCTGTAATCTGTGGACAGAATAAAGCGGAATATGCAAATACCGGAACAGCACCGCGATATCCTTCCATTGCAACTTCTCTTGACACGTAAACACATTTCGTTTAAATGGTGTTTTTCGAAACACTTCTATTTGAATGCCGTAACAACACTAAAGCAGACCGAAAGCTTTTCAGAAAGGAGACACAAAAACCTAATCATCAATTATTTGGGAGGAATCAATATGCAAATGAGAATAAACAAAAAACTCGAGATGGAAAGAAATATCATTGAAAGATGCTTCCGAAATTTTGAAGTTAGCGCTTTAAACGCTATTGCTCATAGCTGCGCGAAGTTGATAGTCAAAGAATCCTCTGCAAAAATCGTATCAGGTGACTTCAAAATGCCTTCCAACAGCGCTATGGAAGAAATGATTAGCAAAGAGCTTGAATGGGATTTTGATGAAGACAAGGTTGCGGCAGAAATTAAGCGCCACTATCCCGGTTGGAGTGAGGAGCATGTCTACGATGAGGTAGATAAGCTTGGGGACATATACGAAGATGGGCTCTCAAACCATCTTGAGCCGATCATCAAAGCTACGGTTTTGGAATGTCAGGACATGGTTAAGGAGTTACAGAAAAAGACTGAAGCATAAAAAATTGTTTTCAAAACATGTCGCCTGATTGCTGTGAAAAACGGAAAGAATTACATAGGTCTTGACATAATCAATTAATATAACGATCAGAAAAACTATCCCCCCAGAATCTGTTTGACACCAATCGCTTTGCTCTGCTATACAAGTAACGTTTCAAGTAGAACAGTGAAACGCTGCCCATTATTGTGGCCACTCTCCATTCGGACTAGGATGCCGTCAAGACCATCTCCTCTTCATTGCATCGGGTAAACGTTTACCATTATCAGTTGCTGTCCAAATTATTCTGCCCACAAGTGTCGAATAGCGGATTTTAGACATAAACCAGCAAAGTTTAACAACCATACAATTTTGTTCCGCAAGCGCATTTTTCTGCCCGGCGGAAGGGGGCCAGATGAAACAAAAGATTGAAAGTACCCAGAGTTATTCATTTTATTAGCGCCTTCCCCTCTCATAGGGCAAGGGCTATTTAAGCTCCCGCATTTGAGGCCGGCATCAATACGTTTTATGCGATCTTCAGGGTGTTTCAACTACCAGCGCATCTATTGCCCACGGCTTGATTTACACCTTAAGTCCCGGTTAAGACTTCGAATTTTTACCTGCGGATATTTAAATTCCCCTTAAGTTGCGAGCAAAAGTCTGAGTTCCCGGATTCAAACTTCATCCCGGTCAGCAGAAAAACTGCCTTGGGCAGAAGCTTCACCGGACTGTTTCTTTTTTTGTATCTACCCACACGTAGCCATCAAAAGGAGGTAACCAATCTATGGGTAAAATAAAAATCGCGATTGTCGGAGTTGGCAACTGTGTCAGCTCACTGATTCAAGGAATCCACTATTACCAAAACAAAACCCGGGAAGACGCCATCGGTCTGATGCACTATGATATGAATGGTTATAAGCCCGGCGATATTGAAGTCGTTGCCGCTTTTGATGTCGACCAACGCAAGGTCGGCCGTGATGTGCATGAAGCTATTTTTGCCAAACCCAACTGCACGACGGTATTCTGTGCTGATCTTCCCCCCTCCGGAGTCACCGTTCACATGGGCAAAATTTTGGACGGTGTTGCGGGCCATATGAAGGATTATCCCTACGACCACAGGTTCGTTTTATCCGGGGAACCGGAGCCGACCGCAGCGGGAATCATCCAGGTGCTCAAGGAGTCCGGCGCTCAAATCCTCACCAACTATCTTCCGGTCGGCTCAGAAGAAGCTACCCGGTTTTATGCCGATTGCGCGTTGGAGGCCGGAGTGGCTTTTGTCAACAACATTCCGGTGTTTATCGCCAGTGATCCGGCGTGGGCCAAGCGCTTTGCGGATAAAAACCTTCCCATCATCGGTGACGACATCAAGTCTCAGATGGGTGCTACCATCACCCACCGCATCCTGACCGATCTTTTCAAGAAGCGCGGCGTCAAATTGGAGCGCACGTACCAGCTCAATACCGGGGGCAATACCGATTTTCTCAACATGCTGGAGCAAAAGCGTCTGGCCACCAAGAAAGAATCCAAGACCGAGGCGGTACAGGCCGTGGCCGCCAGGCGTCTGCAGGACGAAAACATCCATATCGGTCCCAGCGACTACGTGCCGTGGCAAAAAGACAACAAAGTCTGTTTCATTCGCATGGAAGGCAAACTTTTCGGTGACGTGCCCATGAACCTGGAAATGCGCCTTTCCGTGGAGGATTCACCCAACTCGGCCGGTGTCGCCATTGACGCCATCCGCTGTGCCAAGCTGGCGTTGGACCGGGGTCAGGGCGGCGTACTTGAGGCGCCGTCAGCTTATTTCTGCAAGCATCCGGCACGCCAGTTCACCGACGATGAGGCCTTTACAATGGTCGAAGACTTTATCAACGAGGATAGCCACTCAAGCATTAGCAGGCTGAAAAGAGTGGTTTAGGTATTGTTTATGGATAGCACCCCTGCCGCGGCCAAAGTTTAGGCCATAAGCTTTCGAATATTATGAAGACGAAAAACGTCCCGCATGGAGTTGGTTGTTAGTAACGGAGATTAAGCAAATGAGCATGAAGTGTTTGATCATCGCCGCCGGCAAGGGCCGCCGTCTACGGCAGCAGGGTGACAGCAAACCCCTGGTTCCTATTCTGGGACGGCCCCTGATTGAACGGGTAATCCGCAGCGCCAGAGAGGCCGGCGCCGACGAATTTTATGTGGTGACCGGATACCAGGAGGGGCGTATTCGCGCTTTTCTGGCCGATCTGACCGGTCGCCTGGGGTGTCGCATCACCCCTGTTTTTAACCGGGATTGGGAAAAAGAAAACGGCCTTTCGGTCCTAAAAGCCAGGCAATACCTGCAAGAGCCCTTTTTGCTGCTGATGGCCGACCATCTCTTTGATCCGGCCATCGCCCGCGAGTTGATGGCGCTGCCCTTATCCGACGGCGAAATCGCCCTTGGCGTTGACAGGAATACCCGTAACTCCTGTATCGATATGGAGGATGTTACCCGGGTAAAAACCAATGGCGCTAAGATACGCGATATCGGTAAGGATTTGACGGATTTTAATGGCTTTGACACCGGTATTTTTAAATGCACTCCTGCAATTTTCAGCGCGCTGGAGCGCAGCGCAAAGCAGGACGGCGATACCACCCTGTCTGCAGCGGTGCGGATTTTAGCTGCCGCAGGCAAGGCCAAAGCGGTCGGAATTAACGGTTGCTTCTGGATTGATGTGGATGACCCAGCCGCTTTTAGCCGGGCAGAGGACGTAATTTTAACCAATTTGAAGGACAAACCCAACGATGGACCGGTGGCGCGTTATATCAACCGGCCCTTATCGGTGAGGATTTCCCGTCGACTGGTGAACCACCGCATCACACCCAATCAAATATCGCTGTTCTCATTCCTGTGCTCCGTGCTGGCCGCCGGCCTGTTTGCACTCGATGGTTATTTGGCCCTGTTGCTGGGCGGGTTTATGGCACAGTTCGCCTCGATCGTAGACGGCTGCGACGGCGAAGTCGCCAGGCTCACGTATCAAAGCAGCTCCTACGGCGGCTGGTTTGATGCGGTACTGGATCGTTATGCCGACGCCTTCCTGCTTTTCGGTCTCATGTGGCACGTGTACGCAGATAAAACGGATAGCCTTATCCTGGTGATCGGATTTTTAGCGATTATCGGCTCCTTTATGTTGAGCTATACGGCCGACAAGCACGACAGCCTCATGCGCGACCGGATCAGTCATGGCAAAGGATTGCGTTTGGGCCGCGATATCCGTGTCTTTCTGATATTCCTCGGTGCCGTATTCAACCAGGCGTATTTGGCCCTGATTGTGCTTGGCGCTGTGATGAACATAGAAACCATACGCCGCCTGATCATCTGCCGGGATCATGGATAGCATCGACTGCGCCAAACAAAGAATCCGAGAGATTATTGCAGGCTCCCGGGTGCCGGAAGACCCGCGTCATGCCGAAAACACCCTCAAGTGGCTGTTCAGACTTGAGCCCCAAGCCGACCCGGCGCTGCAGATCGCGGCACTGGCCCATGATATCGACAGGGCTGTTGAAACCCGCAAAGTGCGCCGCGCCGATTTCAACGATTATGATGCCTTCAAGGCCGCTCATGCCCGCAACGGAGCAGCGATTCTGAGAGCGATCCTGGACAGGTGCGGTGTGGCCACGTCTGTTGCCGGTGAAGCTTGCCGCTTGGTAACACTTCATGAAGCTGGCGGCGATCCCCGTTCCGATCTGCTCCAGGATGCGGACAGTATATCCTTTTTTGAGGTCAATATGCCCCTGTACTACCAGCGCGAAGGCTGGGAGGAGACCCGGCGCCGTTGTAGCTGGGGCTATCGGCGTCTCTCGCTGCAGATGAAAAAGATCGCCCGGCGCTTAACATACGAAGACGAAGCACTGACCCGCCTGCTAAAGGAGGCCATTCAGCAAGCCTGTCCAAAAGATTGATCAGATCCGGCATTATACCACAGACGGTAAGATATTAAATCGCAGCCCGCAAGAATGCGCTGCCTCGAAACGAGATTTTCCGGCACTCCCATGGCCATCCGACATAAACTCAGCGTGTATTGCCATCATCATATCCGGCTGTTATAATGGCAGCCCAGGAGAATATCATGAATATTTCCACTGACAAGCAAAAGGCGCTGGAATCCGCCATGGTTCAGATCGAACGTCAGTTCGGCAAAGGTTCTATCATGAAGCTGGGGAACCAGGCGGTTCTCGATGTGCCGGTCATATCGACCGGCTCCCTGGCACTGGACAAGGCGCTGGGGACCGGGGGACTACCCAGGGGCAGGGTCTGTGAAATTTTCGGGCCGGAAGCATCCGGCAAAACAACCCTTGCGCTTCACGCGGTTGCCGAGGCTCAGAAACAAGACGGTATTGCAGCCTTTATCGACGCTGAACATGCGCTTGACACGGCCTATGCCAAGAAACTCGGTCTGAATTGCGACGAGCTTTTGGTTGCCCAGCCCGATACCGGGGAACAGGCCCTTGAAATTACGGATATGCTGATCAGAAGCGGAGCCATCGACATCATCGTTATCGACTCAGTCGCAGCCCTTGTTCCCAGAGCAGAGATCGAAGGCGAGATGGGAGATTCGCATATGGGGCTTCAGGCACGACTCATGTCTCAGGCCTTAAGAAAGCTGGCCGGAACGATAAGCAAGACCCTGACCGCGGTTATTTTCATTAACCAGATCCGCATGAAAATAGGCGTTGTATTCGGAAACCCGGAGACAACCCCCGGCGGAAGAGCGCTTAAGTTCTATGCTTCGGTCAGGCTCGATATCAGGCGCATCGGCGCTATCAAAGACGGCCAGGAGACCGTGGGAAACCGCACCCGGGTAAAAGTTGTTAAAAACAAGCTGGCGCCGCCTTTCAAGGAGGCGGAATTTGACCTCATGTTCGGTGAAGGCATATCGAAGACCGGGGATCTGATTGACGTTGGAGTGGATGCCGGCATCATCGAAAAAAGCGGTTCCTGGTATTCATATAACGGGGAGCGCATAGGCCAGGGCCGAAACAACGTAAAAAAATTCTTAATGGAAAATCCGGACATCTGCAATGCGGTGTCGGTCAAACTCAAAGATGCCCTGGGGTTCTCCGGAGGGGCGAATCAAAACGTTTAGAATGATTTGCTTTTATTTGTTTCTTAACCAACGCCGGGCCATAAACAGACCAGATTTAGAAATTATTGAAAATCAGCAAATCTGTCAAACTCATTATGCGAGGTAGCAGTTCTTGAATCGGCCTTATAAGCATCTGTTTTTATTTATTATTATCGCATTGGTAATAATTATTTTCTTTAATCTTTCCCATCAAAAGCCGGAGTCCGAAAAAGAAATCAGTTACACGGAATTTCTTGACATGGTTGATGCTGAAAGCGTCAGCGAGGTTGTCATACAAGGTCAGGCGCTTTCTGTTTCAGCTGCATACGGCCGCCGTTTTAAAGTATTTACACCCCAAAACAGCGATCTAATTGCGATCCTCAAGCAAAAGGGAATATCCATTCAGGCAAAACCGCCGGCAGAGCCAAATTGGTACATGTCGCTCCTTTTATCATTGTTTCCGATGATTTTGCTCATAGGCGTATGGATATTTTTCATGCGTAAAATGCAAGCCGGCGGCGGCAACCCACTTTCATTCGGAAAAAGCAGGGCGCGTCTTCGTGCTGATACGTCAGCTAAAGTCACTTTTGACGATGTTGCCGGCATCGATGAAGTAAAAGAAGATCTGGGAGAAATCATAGACTTTCTAAAGAACCCAACAAAGTATACCCGCCTTGGCGGCCGAATCCCCAAAGGGGTGTTGCTGCTGGGTCCGCCCGGCACCGGCAAAACGCTTCTGGCCCGGGCGATTGCCGGTGAGGCGGTGGTTCCGTTTTTCCATATCAGCGGTTCGGATTTTGTGGAAATGTTTGTCGGTGTGGGTGCATCGCGGGTGAGGGATCTTTTTGTTCAGGGCAAAAAGAATGCCCCTTGCATCATCTTTATCGACGAAATCGATGCGGTCGGCCGGCACAGGGGCGCCGGCCTGGGCGGCGGGCATGATGAAAGGGAACAGACACTAAACCAGCTGCTGGTTGAAATGGACGGATTCGAATCCAATGAAGGCGTTATCTTGCTGGCGGCTACCAACCGACCCGATGTGCTGGACCCGGCGCTTTTGCGACCCGGGCGTTTTGACCGTCAGGTGGTGATCTCGTTGCCGGATATCCGGGGCCGTGAAGAGATCCTGAAGGTACACATGCAAAAGACGCCAATTGCAGCCGACGTCGATGTCGATACCCTGGCTAAAGGCACACCCGGTTTTTCGGGCGCTGATCTGGAAAATCTTGTCAATGAAGCGGCGCTTCT